>CAIMDR010000187.1 GCA_903839795.1 uncultured Methylococcaceae bacterium
ACGGGAATACCGCGGCCGTCATCAGAAACTGATACCGATCCATTGCTGTGAATAATGACTTTAACTTCTTTACAGTAACCCGCCAAGGCTTCATCAATGGAATTATCAACAACCTCAAACACCATGTGATGCAAACCTGAGCCGTCATCCGTATCGCCAATATACATACCCGGCCGTTTTCTTACGGCATCCAGACCTTTTAAAACTTGAATATTAGAACTATCGTATTGATCGCTATTGTTACTCATGACTCTCCTGCTTTTTCTGTTGTTGTGAATGTTCCACGTGGAACATTACACTTGCTTTATGTTGCCATGTTCCACGTGGAACATTTTGTAATCTGCTTTTTCTGTTGTTACGAATGTTTCACGTGGAACATGGCACTTGTTTTATATTGCCATGTTCCACGTGGAACATTTTGTAGTTTTTTATCTGGGTTAAATCGCCAAAATCAGATAGCTCAGTCGCTGTTATAAATACCTGACATTTCATTTCAGTTAAATATTGCAATAATTTTGCACGATTAATAACATCAAGCTCTGCCGCAAAATCATCAAATAAAAAACAGCCCATATTACTCTGTTCATTAGCAAGCAACTTTACCTGTGCCAATTTTAAACTCATTACTAATAGTTTAAGTTGACCGCGTGAAACAAAATCTTTGGCTAATCGGTTACTAACCAATAATTGAAAATCAGCACGGTGTGGACCATTATGCGTAAATCCGTAACGAAGGTCTTTATCAAGGTTTTCAATTAAAACCTGTTGAAAATCCATGGCGGTATCCCAACCTGATATAAGCTTAATCTCAACATTATCAATATCCAAAAATTGATTAATGATGTCAGCAAATACCGGCTTAAACTTTTGTAGGTAAAGTTGTCGGTAAGTGTTGACTATTGTACCGTAATAAAACAGTTCCTTATCCCAAACATTAATATGCTCGGGACGCTTTGTTTTTAATAACGCATTTCGCTGTGACAGTGCGGTTTTGAAATTTCGCCATGCCGATAAAAATTTTTCATCATCATTGAAAACCCCCCAATCCAAAAACTCTCTTCTTAGTTGCGGACCCGCATCAAGTAGTTCATAACTTTTGGGGTGGATAATTTGCAAGGGTAAAGCATAAGCGAGATCTGATCTCTTTTGTGTGGTTTGTTGATTAATACGACAACAAAAACTTTTACTATCCAGTTGAATCCCTAAATGAAGCGTGCCGCCATTCGCTTGCTGTGTTTGTGCAGAAACAATCAGTTGATTTTCTGCAAAATTAATAACGGACTTAATCGTTGCAGAACGGAAAGATTTTGCGCGTCCCAAAATAAAAATGGCCTCGATAATCGCACTCTTACCACTGGCATTTTCGCCATAAATAAAATTTATGGCGGCATCCGGGATAATAGTTTCTTTTAGAATATTTCTGACAGCGTAAATATCCAGTTTCAGTAACGTCATTACCTTAAATCTTAAAGCCTCATGGGCATCACGATAAATTTATAAACACATTCGGTCGGTTCATCAATAAAACAACTACTGGAATTACTGGCAATGGTTAATACCGCAAGGTCAGAATCCAGATTTGAAACCGCATCCAGTAAATATTGGGCATTGAAGGCAATAGAAAGTGGCTCGCCCGTATATTCGATAATAAGTTCTTCTTCCGCTTCATCGTGTTCGGGATTGTGCGTACTGATTCGTAAACTGTCCTGCGTAATATCCAGGGTAACGCCTTTAAATTTTTCGTTGGATAAAATGGCGACACGGGTTAAGGCATCTTTTAACACTTGTTTTTGAATATGAATCGGATTAAAAAATTCTTGTTGAAAAACTTTGCCAAAATCCGGATATTTTGAATCTACTAATTTTGCTGAAAAAATCAGATTCTTTATAAAAATTTTAATATTGTTGGTGGAAAACTCAACTTTCAACTCGGCATCGGCATCATCCAGTAATCGACTCAGTTCTAAAACACCTTTTCTGGGGAAAATAATCCGGGCTTCATAACCGGTACCTTCGTCTAAAAAATCTTCATAAATAGACAATCGATGACCATCCGAGGCAACCAGTTTAACTTTGCTATTGGAGATGTTAAGCAATAAGCCATTCAGGTAATAACGGACATCCTGATTAGCCATAC
>CAIMDR010000188.1 GCA_903839795.1 uncultured Methylococcaceae bacterium
CCTGCGTGAAATGAATGACGATAACTGAGCATTAAAAAAAGCCTTGGGGGTCGAGTGAAAAAAGGGGTATTACCAATACCATTAAGTGTAAGTCTTCACCTCCCCCTTTCAAAAAGGGGGATTGAGGGGGATTTATCTAATAAAATCTCCCCTAACCCCTCTTTGTTAAAGAGGGGGACTGAATAATTACCATTAAGTTAAGTGCCTCTTGGCAGGATAAATCTCGTTGACTGAGCCGCGCAGCGTTGACTGAGCCGCGCAGCGTTGGCTGAGCGGAGTCGAAGCCAGCAAAAACGCTTCGACTCCGCTCAGCGAACGGCTTAACTTAACGGCATTGGGGGTATTATTATTTAGAATACTTTGTCGTATATCGTCATGCCGATTTCAAAAGCGATTAGCCAGATAATAATCCATTCTAAAATGGTTGAATGCCGGTGTTTTTGTTCATCTGCCAACATTTCAAATAATTCATGGATGGTTTCCAGCTTTTTAGATAACACCTGGGTGCGCGGCGCTATTTCCAGATACTTGGCGGTAATGCTGTAAAAGGTTTCATATTCCGGGTATTCCCAAAAGAAATCAGGCGTGTCCAGTAAGTCATAATTTAAGATAATATCGCTTTTGGTTAAAAACAATTGGCCGCGAATTTTGGCTATTTTATGACGGCTTAACTTAATGCGGCCATTTTCAGCTAATGATTTTGGAATGTAATTGGTATTGTTGATGGTGGTTATGGCATTAGTCTCAAAAGAAGCCAGTTTAATTGACTGAGCCATGCCTTGAGATAAGGCAAATATTAAAATGGGATCTGACGACTCGATTTCAATATGATCTTCAATAATGCGCGTGTTTGGACAATCCAGAGCAAACGTGAAGTTGTCCTCTTCAATGACGGTCAGCGGGTTTTCAGCGTAATCCAATAATAAATGATGTAACTTACCTTGATCTTCCAAATCGACATTCCAATGCACAACTGCGCCATAAGCAAAGACAACCGACCAAGAGTGAGCATCCTCAATCAGTAAGGCACCTTTAATAATCCTGATCAGCGTTGAATCAGACAGAGTAGACGCCAATTGATTAATATCAAAACGCAACGCCAGGCAATAAGCGGCACATTTCTTGATAGGATTTTTGTCAGACATAAATAAATTTTAACCATTATTAATTAATGAAAGAGCCTCGCAGTGCTATCAACTGCATCAAGTTTTACTTTGGCAACCTAAATTTAAAGCAGGACAAAAAGACACTAAGGTAACTTGCAATAAATAAACCGCCCCCGATTCTCAGATTAAACCAATTTATAATCTGAGAATTGGGGGCAATTTTTGCAGGCCTGACTTATTTAAGAGAACGGTCTACTTGTCAGCTATTTTCAACAGCCAGCCGTCTTCCGCTTCACAATGACTGGATTTGGCACTCACCTTGATATTAATTCGCGCTGCCGTGTTAACAAGAGAGGCGGGCAATTTTCCTTTTATCAGATAAAAAGGGTCTTTAAACTCAGCAGTAAAATCAACCGGAATATTTTTTACCGTGACAGAAACCTGCTCTGGTTTGTCAATATTGAACACCAAAAAAGAAAATTCGGCTTCCGGTACGACAGTCGCTAAATGCGGAGGTAAAAATTTGCTTACGCGAACTTTCTCACAAGTACCCGGACTACTACTGCCTCTAGCGCCGCCACCATGGCCACTATGATGCTCCGAGGCATTAATGGCGTCACTATTTAAAAAAGCAATCATAAAAAACAGGCCAAGTAATTTCTTTTGTTTCATGGGTTTTCCCTCTAGTTGTTATACCGAATGTTTATTATTTTTATAGTAGGACAATGCTAATTATATTCACAAATTATCAACCCGCAATGCATACTCTCATACCGTCAATAAACAGCCATATAATAGAGCAGCTAACAAGAAAAACCCTATTAATGTAAAATACAGTCTTAACAAAGACTCACAAACGATAATTACTTACAGCACACTGACTATAATGAAAAACAGGACAATGCCTATATCGGGTGGTGAGTGTTAAAAGATTTTATTAATGACTTGGCAACTGTGCCATTACTTTAACTCTGAAAAAGCATAAAGCCTGATAAAAAGGCTTTATTGGACTATTAAACATGTTGAGAATCACTGAACTTAAACTCCCCCTAGATCACCAGGAAAGCGCGATCAAAACAGCCATACTTAAGCGGTTGGGCATTGCTGAAGAGGAGCTTATTAGCTATACGATATTCAGGCAAGGTCACGATGCCCGTAAGCGCAGTGCGATTAGTCTTGTTTATACTCTTGATGTTGAAACAAAAAATCAAGCGGCCATTTTAACACGGATGCAAGATGATCCACATGTTTCTATAACGCCGGATACAAGCTACCATTTTGTAACGCAGGCGCCCAATAATTTAACCAGCCGACCCCTAGTGATCGGCACCGGGCCTTGCGGATTGTTTGCCGGCTTGATTTTGGCACAGATGGGTTTTAAACCGATTATTTTGGAACGCGGAAAAGAAGTCCGCGAACGCACCAAAGATACCTTTGGACTTTGGCGCAAAGGTATTTTTAATCCGGAGTCCAATGTCCAGTTTGGCGAGGGCGGTGCCGGTACTTTTTCTGATGGTAAACTCTATACCCAGATTAAAGACCCCAATCAATATGGTCGAAAAGTACTCACTGAATTTGTAAAAGCGGGTGCGCCTGCCGAAATTTTGCGAGCCAGTAAACCCCATATTGGCACCTTTAAATTGGTGACCATGGTGGAACAAATGCGTGCCACGATTGAATCATTAGGTGGAGAGATCCGCTTTCAAAGTCGGGTTGATAACTTGGACATTGAAAACGGTCAGGTACGCGGTGTAACACTGGCCAGTGGAGAAACCATTCTGAGTAATCATGTGGTACTTGCCGTGGGGCATAGTGCGCGTGACACCTTTAAAATGCTTGATGAACAAGGTGTCTATATTGAAGCCAAACCGTTTTCGATTGGTTTCAGAATTGAGCACCCACAGTCACTGATTGATAGTTGTCGTTATGGCACCCAAGCCGGAAATCCTTTATTGGGTGCAGCAGATTACAAGCTGGTGCACCACTGTAAAAATGGTCGTTCGGTGTACAGTTTTTGTATGTGTCCTGGCGGAACGGTAGTTGCCGCCACCTCTGAAGCCGGTCATGTGGTTACCAATGGCATGAGCCAATATTCACGTAACGAGCGCCATGCCAACAGTGGCATTGTAGTGGGCATTACACCTGACGATTATCCTGGCGGCCCGTTGGCGGGTATTGATTTTCAGCGTCAGTTGGAAGCGCATGCGTTTAAATTGGGCGGCGAAACCTATCAGGCACCGGGGCAATTAGTAGGTGATTTTATCGCCAACAAACCGTCTGTCACTTGGGGGGCAGTGCAACCTTCGTATACCCCCGGCGTGCATTTAGGTGATTTAAGTTCTGCGTTGCCAGCTTACGCCATCGAGGCAATACGCGAAGCATTACCGGCTTTTGACAAAAAAATCAAAGGCTTTGCCATGGCTGATGCCGTGTTGACCGGTGTTGAAACGCGCACCTCATCGCCGATTAGAATCAAACGTAACGAACATTTCCAAAGCATCAACACCCAAGGACTTTATCCAGCCGGGGAAGGCGCAGGTTATGCAGGCGGCATTCTTTCAGCTGCTGTTGATGGTATTAAAGTCGCAGAAGCCTTGGCTTTGGATATGATCAGTCGGTTGGCTTAGGTGTTAGCCGTAACCCAAGTTCCAACGTGAGAAGCAGTTAAATATCATAAAGAAATATTTTCTTGATCCAGCTCAATTTTTTAATGCTACATTTTGTTTTAATAGCGTCCTGTTGATACCAATCAACGTAACTATTCAGTCCCCCTCTTTGAAAAAGAGGGGTTAGGGAAGATTTTTCAAATAAATTCCCCGCGCCCCTCGCTTTGCTCTCTCCCTTTTTCAAAGGGGGGAAGTGAATACTCACAAATTATCAAAAGTTAATCGTGGAGCTTGCAGATTTGTATTGGCCTTAGCTTTACTACAGAGCAGCGAGGCTACTTGCTCAAGTGGATTTATGTGCTTCATTAGCCATTTTTTGGATTAATGCAATTTTAAAAATAATATTCTATACCTTGCAACGCAGTCGAGTGTTAAAAATTTATTTTTTTATACTCAATCTTCACGTTTTTAATGCTTGATTCTGGTGAGACAGCTATAACAAGCAAAAAGCGTAGTCAGCTATAAAACCACCCAAGCCTGTCCCGAGCGTATCGAAGGGCATAGCGCGTGGTGGCGTTTCCGGCATATCGTACAGAACGCCGGAAACGCTTATTCTAGCTTTTGCTCGAAAAGCCTTATTCCGGCCTGTTACTCGTTGTTCCTGTTTTTTAGCTTGACTGAGGCAATCCCGGATAAATCAAGAGGTTTTCGTCATTAGGTTAGTTGTCTGGTCTCAGCTATGATTTGAAAGACTGAATTTGTATCACTTTTTAAAATCAATGAATAAAAACATAACGACGACAGTTTTGGTAATGCCACCAAGGTTTTGGTAATGCCAATC
>CAIMDR010000189.1 GCA_903839795.1 uncultured Methylococcaceae bacterium
CTCGGAAAATACTGATCGCCTGGACGTGGATGGTATGATTGAGCTATTAATGAAGCTGGATTATATCCAAGACGAGCTTAAAGCATGGAAGTAAATAAAATGAAAAAAATTATGACCATCGTGGGTACTCGCCCCGAGATTATTAAACTAAGCAGAGTCATCGCGGAGCTTGAAAAATATACTGATCATATTTTAGTCCATACCGGCCAAAATTATGATTATGAATTAAATGAGGTTTTTTTTAATGAAATGGGCATTAAAAAACCGGATTATTTTTTAAACGCAGCCGGTGATAATCCTGCACAAACCATTGGCAATGTAATTGCCAAGTCTGATGAACTGTTGGCCGAAATAAAACCGGATGGCGTTTTGCTCTATGGTGATACCAATAGCTGTCTTGCTGTCATTTCTGCAAAACGTAGAAAAATTCCGGTTTTTCACATGGAAGCGGGTAATCGCTGCTTTGATCAACGCGTACCGGAAGAAATTAATCGGAAAATTGTTGATCAACTAAGTGATATTAATATGACGCTAACGGAGCATGCGCGTCGTTATTTGATATCTGAAGGCGTTCGTCCTGAAACCATTATTAAAACAGGTTCTTCTATGAAAGAAGTCTTGTTGCATCATAAACAAGACATCGAACAATCAGACGTTATTACCCGTCTTGGTTTGCAATCGGGTGAGTTTTTTATTGTCAGTGCACACCGTGAAGAAAATGTCGATTCTGAAGAAAATTTTTCTGATTTTTTAGAGTCGCTTAACAAGATCGCTGAACAGTATAAAAAAAGAATTATTGTTTCAACGCATCCTCGTACCAGAAAAAAACTGGAGTCTTTAGCATCCAGGGATTTTAATCCGCTGATTGAATTTATGAAGCCGCTGGGGTTTTTTGATTATATCACCCTACAAAAAAATGCTTTTTGCGCTATTTCAGATAGTGGCACAATTACCGAAGAGTCTTCGATATTGGGTTTTCCCGCGATTACTATACGTCAGGCCCATGAGCGACCTGAAGGTATGGATGAAGGCACGCTTATTATGGCGGGTTTAAAAAGTGCTGATATTTTAAATGCGATTAAAATTGTTACTCAGCAGTGGCAAGAAAATCCACAAGTAACACATATTGTCGAGGATTATGATGTCGATAATGTCTCCAAAAAAGTGGTTAGAATCATTGTTAGTTATGTAGATTACATCAGAAGAACTGTTTGGAAAGAGTATTAATATGAAAAAAGTTGTTGTATTAGGTGTGTTGGGTATGGCTGGTCATATTATGGCTGAATACCTTGATTCTCTTGGTGATTATGAAGTATTGGGTATTGCCCGCAGTGATGGTAACTATGTCACTAAACAACTGGATGTACTTGACTTTGCAGCCGTTGAACGTTATTTACATGACGTAAAGCCTGATGTAGTTGTTAATTGCATTGGGATGCTGGTACAGCAATCAAAAAATGATATTTCTACCGCCATTTCAATTAACAGTTATTTACCGCATTTTCTTTCTGAGCTGGGTAATAAATTAAATTATAAATTGATCCATATTAGTACTGACTGTGTTTTTTCCGGAAAAGACGGGCAGTATAAAGAAGAGGCTTTTAGGGATGGCGATGATAATTACGCCAGAACTAAAGCCTTGGGCGAAGTGATTAATGATAAAGATTTAACGATCCGCACGTCTATTATCGGGCCTGAGTTAAAAGCTAATGGCACAGGTCTTCTGGATTGGTTTTTTAAGCAATCTGAAGAAATCAAAGGTTACACACAAGCCTATTGGTCTGGTGTAACAACTCTGGAACTGGCAAAAGCAACCGATCAATTGATTAAACAAAATATAACCGGGCTTTTTCAATTATGCCCTAAGCAGAAAATTTCCAAATATGATTTGTTAGCTTTATTTGCCAGAATATGGAGTAAAGAAATAACTATAACCCCATTTGATAATTATACGGTTGATAAAAGCTTGGTATGTACTCGCCAGGATTTTGCATATAACAACATTGATTATGAGCCTATGCTAAATGAATTAAAACAATGGATTGAAACTCATCCTGCTTATTACTCTATCAATATTACTTAGTATTTAGACGATGAATATATGCCTGATCATTGATGATTATTTACCGGCAAGTATAAAAGTCGGTGCCAAAATGATGCACGAATTGGCACTGGAATTTATAGTACAAGGACATAGCGTTACCGTTATTACGCCTTGCCCTGGCTTAGTAAGTAAGTTTGAAATAACACAACTTGATGGTGTTACGATTTGCCGTTTTCGTTCCGGCGAGATAAAGAATGTTTCAAAGGTA
>CAIMDR010000190.1 GCA_903839795.1 uncultured Methylococcaceae bacterium
CTGGATGCCTAATTGGTGCCGATGGCCGGATTTGAACCGGCATGACTTGCGTCACCACCCCCTCAAGATGGCGTGTCTACCAATTTCACCACATCGGCGTAAACATTTTAAATATTTTTTTACTGCTTCTTTACTGACTTTAAGGACGAAATTTTTATTATTTAACCGTCTTCATTTCTTCTGCCTTGGGCACGACTGTAGTCTCTATCTCTGCGCCATTGACTGGCTCAGTTGACTTAACTTCAGGTGTCACAGGCATTTCTTCAGTCTTAATCGCAGGAACTGCGAGATCTGGAGCAACGCTTTTTTCGCCGGCAACTTCGGGAAGAGTCGATGTCTCACCCTGAGATTCTGATGTGCCCATTAAATCAAAAGCGACGCCTTTGTGTCCATTTATGACAGCAAGACCCAAGCTGGTTATAAAAAACAAAGTCGCCATAATGGCGGTAGCCCGAGACAAGAACGACGCTGCGCCTTGTGCACCAAAGACAGAACCGGCAGAACCCGTGCCAAAAGCTGCGCCCGCATCGGCTCCTTTACCTTGCTGCATTAGTATTAAGCCAATAATACCTAATCCCAGCAACACATGAATAACGATAATTACCTGATACATGAAAGTCTAAACTGTTCTAAATCGATTGAAAAATCTTTAAAAAGGATTCCGCATCCAACGAAGCCCCACCTATTAAGCCGCCATCTATATCCGGCATGGCAAACAAGCCTTTGGCATTATCCGGCTTGGCACTACCGCCGTATAAAATTTGTATTTTATCGGCAATAGCCTGATCTTTTGCAGCAATATACTGGCGAATATAGTAATGAACTTCCTGTGCTTGCTCATCGCTTGCTGTTTTGCCTGTGCCTATAGCCCAAACAGGCTCATAAGCAATCACTGCGTTGTTAAAAGCAGCGATGCCGGCTAAATTAATAACGGCATCAAGCTGCTCATTAATCACGGCAAAAGTTTGATCCTGTTCTCGCTGTTCCAGAGTTTCTCCTACGCACAAAACAGGAATAATGTTTTGCTCTTGCGCCTGACAAAATCGTGCTGCCACTGATTCGTTAGTATCGCCGTAGTAACTACGTCTTTCTGAGTGTCCTACCAAGGCATATTGGCAATTGAACTCTTTCAGCATGGCTGCTGAAATTTCTCCGGTATAAGCACCTGAAGGTTTGTCTGCAACATTTTGCGAACCTACTGCCAACGGGGTATCTTTAACCAATGCGCTAACGCAAGGCAAGTAAACATAAGGCACACAGACTGCAATATCTGCATCACTTGCCTCTAACCCGGCAATAATTCCTTTTGCAAGTAACTCAGCACTCGCAAGAGTTCCATTCATTTTCCAATTTCCGACAACCAGAGACCGACGCATCAACATTACTCCTACAAAGAACTAAACCGCTTATGATATAGGCTAACAGCCCCTAATTCAAGCATCGATTGATTTCTTAACATCTTCTGCCAATTGTTGAGCGTATTTTTTGACCAAATCTGCCTGCTCACCTTCGACCATGACACGAATAAGCGGCTCTGTACCGGAAGCTCTTAGCAATACCCGACCGGTATCTCCAAGCTTATCTTCGACCGCACGGACTGCCTTTTGTATCGCGACATCGGTGTCTATATCGACCCTTTTAGTGGTTTTGATATTAATCAATATTTGTGGATATTTTTGCATACCCGATTTTAATTCATGCAAACTCTTGCCACTGTCGTGCATTTCAGCCATAACCTGCAAGGCTGCAATAATTCCGTCACCTGTTGTCGTTTTATCAAGGCAAATAATATGACCGGAATTTTCTCCACCTAAAATACCTTTATGCTCGCACATCATTTCCAGTACGTAGCGGTCACCTACCTTGGCTCTTAGGAAATTGATTCCCAAGCGCTTAAGTCCGTGCTCCATACCCAGATTAGTCATTAAAGTACCCACGACTGGGCCCGACATCAGTCCTGCCTCTAATCTGGCTTTGGCAATAATGTAGATTAGTTCGTCACCATCAACGATTTCACCTTTATGATCAACCATAACCAAGCGATCGCCATCGCCATCCAGGGCAATACCTATATCCGCCTTGTTGGCCAATACCGCTGCAACCAGTTTACCCGGTTGGGTTGCGCCGCACTCGTCATTTATATTAATGCCATTCGGTTCAGCGCCTATGACAATAACTTCCGCGCCTACCTCGCTAAACACATGCGGTGCAATATGATAAGTGGCACCATTTGCACAATCGACGACGATTTTCATGCCGCTAAAATCAAAGCGTGTCGGAATACTGGCTTTGCAAAATTCAATATAGCGGCCCGCAGCATCAACCAAACGCTTTGCTTTGCCTAGCTCTGAAGACTCTACCGTGGTCATTGGCGAGTCGATATAATATTCAATTTTTTGTTCTATATCATCAGGCAGCTTGGTTCCCTGCACTGAAAAAAACTTAACGCCATTATCATAATAAGGATTATGTGAGGCACTGATGACAATACCCGCCTGCGCCCTTAAGGTGCGAGCTAAATACGCGACACCCGGTGTTGGCATAGGCCCCAATAAATGCGTATCGACACCGGCGGCAGTTAATCCTGCTTCCAAGGCAGATTCAAACATGTAACCCGATATACGGGTATCCTTACCGACCAGAACAAAGCCATGCCCTTCATTGGCAAATACCTTGCCTGCCGCCCAACCCAATTTCAATAAAAAATCTGCTGTTATAGGCGGTTCACCCACCTTCCCTCTAATGCCGTCCGTGCCAAAATATTTTCTTGTCATAAATCTAAAACTCGCTTTATGGATAACCTGGATATCGCTATCCAGTACAGGTTATGGGTAATGTTTGGCATCCTTCCTTCCTCGGCTTACACTTTTTGCAATTACCGTCGCGTAGGTCGGGTTAGCGAGAGCGTAACCCGACAAATCGAAGTGTCTGTGTCGGGTTACGGCTCGCGCCTAACCCGACCTACAAAGATTATTAATATTTTTGTGATAAAAAAGTGTCAACTACTTTTGGGCTTCTATGAAGGATGTCTAATGTTTTACAAATCTGAACCCGGCTCACGAAAAACTGGCGTCTTTTAATCGGTGCCGTACATTTTGTAATCGTGCATAAAAAATGGAGAGGCATGACGCCTCTCCTTTTTAGTCAACTTAAAAAACGTTAGCCTTGTTCGGCAGTTTGACCGATTGTCTTATCGTTTTTTTTGTCATCCTTACCTTTTACTTCATCAGCATGATGATCGCCACGCGGCGGCTTATCATCCCAGCCTTGTGGATCTCTTACCGGCACACGTGCCATCAGGTCATCAATTTGAAATTTATCAATCGTCTCATACTTCATTAGCGCGTCGGCCATGGAATGCAAAATATCAATATTTTCTTTTAAGAGTCGCTCTGCGCGTTCGTAGTTTCGGTCAATAAATGAGCGAATTTCTTCATCAATGGTATGCGAAGTTTCTTCAGCGACTGTTTTGTGTTGCGTTACTGAACGCCCCAGAAACACTTCGCCTTCTTCTTCACTGTATGACAAAGGCCCTAAACGTTGAGACAAGCCCCATTTAGTCACCATATTTCTTGCCAATTCAGTCGCACGCTCAATATCATTGGAAGCACCGGTACTGACCTGTTCCCAGCCAAAAACCACTTCCTCGGCGATACGACCACCGTATAAACTGGAAATCATACTATCCAGCTTTTGTTTGCTGGCACTGTACTGGTCTCTTTCCGGTAAAAACATGGTCACACCCAGCGCACGCCCTCTGGGCATAATGCTGACTTTATAGACTGGATCATGTTCCGGAACCAACTTGCCGACAATGGCGTGACCTGCTTCATGGTAAGCCGTCATTCTTTTTTCTTTCTCATCCATTACCATGGTGTGCCTTTCAGCCCCCATGATCAATTTGTCTTTGGCTTTTTCCAAGTCAGACATATTGACGACGCGCTTATTCATTCTGGCGGCAAACAAGGCACCTTCATTGATTAAGTTAGCCAAATCGGCACCCGAAAACCCTGGGGTTCCCTGTGCGATGTATTTAACTTCTACATCATCAGCAATGGGGACTTTTTTGATATGGACATTAAGGATTTGCTCACGCCCCCTGACATCAGGCAGACCCACTGTAACTTGACGATCAAATCGGCCAGGTCGCAATAAAGCCTTATCCAATACATCAGGACGGTTAGTTGCAGCGATAACGATAATACCTTCGTTACCCTCAAAACCATCCATTTCAACCAATAGCTGGTTTAAGGTTTGTTCGCGCTCGTCATTGCCACCACCCAAACCGGCACCACGCTGACGACCCACGGCATCAATCTCATCAATAAAGATAATGCAAGGCGCATGCTTTTTGGCCTGCTCAAACATGTCACGAACACGGGAAGCGCCGACACCAACAAACATTTCCACAAAATCAGAACCGGAAATAGTAAAAAACGGCACTTTGGCTTCACCGGCAATGGCTCGGGCCAGCAACGTTTTACCGGTTCCCGGTGGACCAATCATCAAGGCACCCCGTGGGATTTTTCCACCCAGCTTTTGATATTTTGCAGGGTCTCTAAGGAAGTCGACCATTTCAACCACTTCCTCTTTAGCTTCATCGCAACCGGCAACGTCTGCAAAAGTGACTTTAATCTGATCTTCCTCAAGCATTCTGGCTTTGCTTTTACCAAAGCTCATCGCGCCACGACCGCCGGCTCCACCGCCCTGCATTTGTCGCATAAAGAAAACCCAGACCGCAATCAACAGCAACATAGGTCCAAAGGAGACCAACAGTTGCATCAGCATCGATGGTTGTTCAGGCGGAACCGCTTTAACGTCGACGCCATTAGCCAACATATCATCAATTAGATGTGGGTCGTTAGGTGCATACGTTTTAAAAAGCTGACCACCTTGGGTCTTGCCTTTAATAATATGCTCATCAATCATCACCTGTTGTACTTGACCCGCTTTCACCGACTCTATGAATTGCGAATATGATAACGATGAATCAATCCTCT
This sequence comes from uncultured Methylococcaceae bacterium, assembly GCA_903839795.1. GTDB lineage: Bacteria > Pseudomonadota > Gammaproteobacteria > Methylococcales > Methylomonadaceae > Methylobacter_C. The sequence goes on from CAIMDR010000190.1 coordinate 5,001, forward strand.
CTCCTTGTGAGCCAAAGTTATTAAACAGGGACATCAATACAACAGCAATGACCACCCACAGGATTATATTTTTTACCATATCATTCACAAAAACACCCTAGCCTCTAACGGCTCTCGGTTTAAAAAACTGAGTAATTATATCAGGAGTTGACTTTCCTGACTGTCGTTATTTATCTGAAACTCACCAAACCATAGTAACTTTCCTTAGCTTGTAGATATAAGGACGACTAAAGATTATTTAAACCCTTTGGCTAAAATATAAACTTCATTGCTTCGTGGGCGTGATGCTTTAGGTTTTCTGATCACTACTTTTGTAAAGCAGCGCTGCACTTCAGCTTGAAATGCCTCAAAACCTTCGCCGTGAAATAATTTAACCAAAAAGCTGCCATCTTTTGTTAACACCAATTTTGCTGCCTCTAAAGCCAGCTCTCCCAGATAAATGGCACGCGGTTGATCCACGCCTCTGTTGCCACTCATATTAGGTGCCATATCTGACATCACCAGATTAACGGGTGAGCCTTCCAACGCTGCATGGAGTTGTTCCAATACAGCTTCTTCACGAAAATCACCCTGAATAAAATCAACACCTTCGATCGCATCCATTGGCAAAATATCCAGCGCGATCAATTTATTTTTTTTACCCATTAATTGCCGTGCAAGCTGCGACCATCCACCGGGAGCCGCCCCCAGATCAACAATATTCATCCCTGACTTAATCAGCTGATCTTTTTCCTGAATTTCCTTTAATTTAAAAACGGCACGCGAGCGATAACCCTGTGTTTGAGCCATTTTGACGTATTCATCTTCAAAATGTTCTGCCATCCAACGACTGCTGCTTTTACTTCGACCCATAATATGTTATATAGTGTATAGTAACTTTTTGATTTAGGAATACTGAGTGAACCCTGCAGACAAGAAAAAACTTCGAGCTCAAGCTCATACTTTAAAACCCGTGGTTATGATTGGTCAATCAGGCCTTACCGCCGCCGTACTCGCAGAGCTTGATCTGGCGCTTAACACCCACGAATTAATTAAAGTAAAAATCCGCGCTGAACGCGATGATCGCAAGCCGATTAGTGAAAAAATATGCACCGATACCGGCGCAGAGCTAATCCAAACCATTGGTCAAATCGCCGTTATTTACCGATTAAATCCTAACAAATAAAGAACAGGCGCGAAACAGCTTGAGTATTATTACCCCCTCTCCCGCAGGGAGAAGGGGTAATAAGTTTAAGTATGCCATACACATTCCCAAACACAAATCCAAGGCGAAAGAAAAACCAACTACTTCTTTAGCCTTGTCCCTTTCGCCTTAATTAAATGTATTTGATTGAGATAATTTCATAATCAACATTTCCGCCCGGTGTTTTCACCGTAACGACATCCTCTGCTTCCTTGCCAATTAATGCCCTTGCAATGGGCGATCCAATTGATATTCTTCCTTCCTTGATGCTGGCCTCGTCTTCACCGACTATCTGATAGGTAACTCTTTTTTCGGACTCGATATCTTCTATTTCTACCGTTGATCCAAACACCACTTTGCCATTGGCATCTACCTTGGTAACGTCAATAATTTGTGCATTAGAAAGCTTGCCTTCAATTTCAGAAATACGCCCTTCTGCAAAACTTTGTTGCTCTTTGGCTGCGTGATATTCAGCATTTTCCTTTAAATCACCATGCGCACGAGCCGTCGCAATGGACTCAATAATACGCGGACGCACCACTGATTTTAATTCATCCAATTCTGCACGTAATTTTTCTGCACCTTTAACGGTGAGAGGTACTTTAATCATTTTTAAACTCCATTAATAAACTTTTGAACAAAGGCACCAATAAAAAGCTATGTATTGGTGCCTTTGCCGCTTCAAATCAAACTTTTATGCAAATCTTGCAGGCAATTCACATCACCCGCATCCAGCTCACCCAGCGCGTAACACGCCGCTCGTGCGCCTGCCATCGTAGTGTAATAAGTCACGCGGTGCTGCAGGGCTTCCCGCCGCATAGTGAAGGAATCTGAAATTGCTTTTGTGCCTTCGGTGGTATTAATAATCAGCTGAATCTGGTCATTTTTAATCATATCAACCGTATTAGGTCGACCTTCGTTGACTTTATAAACCACTTCACAAGGAATACCGGCTTCTTTAAGAAATTTTGCCGTACCGCTGGTTGCGACAATTTCATATTTCTTGTCTACCAACATTCTGGCGATATCAGGCGCTTTGGCTTTATCGGCATCGCGGATACTGATTAGCACCTTACCACTGTCGTTCAGATTAACACCCGCCGCGCGTTGTGACTTGGCAAAGGCCTCACCAAAAGTTTTACCTACGCCCATCACTTCACCCGTTGATTTCATTTCGGGACCTAACAAAGGATCAACCCCTGGAAACTTAACAAATGGAAACACGGCTTCCTTGACTGAATAGTAAGTGGGGATTCGTTCTTCAGTAATCCCTTGTTGTGCCAAGGTTTGCCCCACCATCACACGTGCGGCAATCTTAGCCAGAGGATAACCGGTAGCTTTAGAAACAAAAGGTGCAGTCCGCGAAGCTCTTGGATTAACTTCAAGCACATAAATCTCTTCACCCTGAATCGCAAACTGGGTATTCATCAGCCCTCTTACACCCAAGGCTTCAGCCATTTTACCGACTTGTTCGCGTAACTTATCCTGAAGCTCTGGCGCCAATTCATAAGGGGGCAAGGAACAGGCAGAGTCACCTGAATGGACGCCAGCCTGTTCGATGTGCTCCATCAAGCCACCAATTAACACGCGCTCACCGTCATAAATAGCGTCAACATCCATTTCCACGGCATCATCAAGGAAACGATCCAGTAATACGGGCGCATCGTTGGAAACGCTCACCGCTTCTTTCATGTAACGCTGCAAGCCTTCTTCATTGAAAACGATTTCCATGCCCCGACCACCCAACACATAAGACGGCCTGACTACCAGCGGATAACCCAAGTCTTTAGCGGCATTAACGGCTTGCTCAACTGATCTCGCTGTGGCATTGGGCGGCTGTTTTAGCCCCAATCTTTCCAGCAATTTTTGAAACCGTTCACGATCTTCCGCCAAATCAATAGAATCGGGGGATGTTCCAATAATGGGCACACCAGCGGCTTCCAAAGCACGCGCCAATTTTAAAGGCGTCTGTCCGCCGTATTGAACGATAACCCCTTTAGGTTTTTCAATATGGACAATTTCCAGCACATCTTCCAGCGTTAAGGACTCAAAGTATAAACGATCCGAGGTATCAAAGTCCGTTGAGACTGTTTCAGGGTTGCAGTTAATCATGATGGTTTCATAGCCATCTTCACGTAATGCCAACGCGGCATGGACACAACAATAATCAAACTCTATGCCCTGACCGATTCGGTTAGGGCCGCCACCCAGAATAATAATTTTTTCTTTATCAGAAACCCGTGCTTCACACTCTTCTTCATAGGTGGAATACAAATAAGCCGTATCCGACGAAAATTCAGCAGCACATGAATCGATTCGTTTATAGACAGGGCGAATGTTTTGTTTATGACGGACATTACGCACTTCAGTTTCAGAAGCATCCAGCAATTTGGCGATGCGAATATCTGAAAAACCTTTGCGCTTTAGCTTATAAAGCTCGCCGTCTTTTAAGGTTGATAAGGTTTTAGTCGCCAATGATTGTTCGGTGATAATCAAATCTTCAATCTGCGCTAAAAACCACGGATCAATTTTGGAAGCATCATGAATCTCGTCCAATGTCATACCGATACGGAAAGCATCCGCCACATATAACAAACGATCCGGCCCTGGATGACGCATTTCCCTTTGCATTTTTTCTTTGGCGTCATCTGCGTTCAAGTCGATTATTTCATCGAGACCGCTAATGCCAATTTCCAGACCACGCAACGCTTTTTGCAGGGATTCCTGGAAAGTGCGACCAATCGCCATCACTTCACCGACTGATTTCATTTGCGTAGTTAAACGATCATCTGCTTGCGGAAATTTCTCAAACGTAAATCGTGGCACTTTAGTGACCACATAATCGATGGTTGGCTCAAATGATGCCGGGGTTGCACCGCCGGTAATTTCATTTTTCAGTTCATCCAGCGTATAACCGACCGCCAATTTAGCGGCCACTTTGGCAATCGGAAAGCCGGTCGCTTTAGACGCCAAAGCCGATGAACGTGACACGCGTGGATTCATTTCAATAACAATCATGCGGCCATCAACCGGATTAATCGCTACCTGAACATTAGAACCACCGGTATCCACACCAATCTCACGCAAGACCGCCAACGACACATTACGCAAAATTTGATATTCTTTATCGGTCAACGTTTGCGCGGGCGCAACGGTAATGGAATCACCCGTATGCACACCCATCGGATCAAAGTTTTCAA
>CAIMDR010000191.1 GCA_903839795.1 uncultured Methylococcaceae bacterium
ACCGTTAATCGGTTTTTCGGCATCGCATTTGCGTAAATCATGCGGAAAGAAATGATCCACATCGGCAAAATCAGGGTGATTATTATCAAGAGAAATATCCCTGAAACAATAAAAACATCGCCCTTTTTGATAACCATTTAAAGATGGACTAGCCGCTGTTACAGGAACACGGCGTAATTTATTATCAGCGAAAAATTCTCGACTTTCTTCTTTGTAATCCACTTGAATTAAATGCTTGGGTAAATTTAACTCCCAAGCCGTTTCAACCAAGCGCCAGCGCGATTCCGTTTCTGCGGCCAAATTATCATACTGATATTGCTCGCCCAAGCGATAAAAATTATCCGTTAAAGTAATGCCGCCTTTGGTTTTTCTTTCATCCATAAAAAAACGGGTGGGCACTACAACATTATGGACATTATGAAAGGCATCCAGCACATTGTTAAAACCCAACTGAACGGTTAAATCAATCAAGGCATCCTGGTCGATTTGCTTGGCATTAAAATCTCGGCAACCATCCAAAAACTTACTGCTTGCCGAGGTTATTTGTTTATCACACACAACCAAATGCTCGGCAATATGTCTGGAAAACGGCACAGCCAATTGCTCCAGGCTAATAACGGAATCACCGCTATCTTTTAAATCATAGAGTGCTTTGGCTAAGGCAAACTTGTATGAGGCAACATTACGACCAAACAGAATAATTGAGCGCCAATAATTTTCCAGGTTTGGTTCTATTTCGTAGAATTTAGACATTAAGCGATAAAACCCTATTGCTGGCTATCAAGCTGGAGCTTGGACCCAGCGAATTTAGCGTAACCTACACAATTTTTATAAAAGGATTAATTTAATATTAAAAAAGCCCGGCTTCTAAACTAGCTATAAAACTCCCAAGCGAAGGCGCTTTTTGACACGTATTGACATACAGCTCTTCATAATCAAGGGCATCAATAGTTCGCTGAACTTGCCGCTTATTTTTACTGTATCCTTTACCAACGCTTTGATATATTTTACTTAGCGTTTCGGCAGGATGCGGCAACTCATAAGCGCGTATTTTAGTATGATCAAAACCACTAGCAATCAATTCGTCTATTGATATATTTTTATCAATACGAGAAAAATGCTTCACTTCCTCTAAAAACCACGCCTCGATTTCCATAACCGCTAAATGAATATGGATAGGTAAATCATCATCACAAGGCAGTCCCACTAAAAGATTTTCTTCTAACTTTGCAATATCATCGTGACAAAAAGGGTAAATATCCCGTAACCCAATAATCAATGAATACCCTGCAAGCTTTAACGATTGATAGCGATCTTTAATCTGTGATTTAACTTGTCCATCATTACAACAATTTGCGACCAGAACATGAATTACTGGGGTTTCATGTGATCTCAACTCCGAAAAAGAAAGACTCCCTTGATGTTGACGATGCAACTCAAACGTTATACCGTGCCTTCCAGCCAGTTCTGTTAACAATCTAATAGTAAACTCTTGTTCTGTTAGCCCTTCAACAAAGACAGCAAATTTCTTAGTCATTAACAACCTCTGCTTCAAAAAGATCTGAAGCAAAGAAATCGAAGTTATTTAAACCCAGATATTTAAAATCATTAAATTGCTTGGCTGCATTTTGTGCATTAAACAATTTAACAATACCGCCTTTACGCTTTAGAACAGACCAATATTCCAGAGGCACTTCATTCATCACAAAGCGATCATTACTGGTCATAATCAACTGCAAATCAAAAGTTCTGGCCTTATGAATTAATAGATTGATAATGTCCTTGGCGCGTTCATAATCTAAGCCCTCACCAATATCATCCACAAGAATAACCTGCTTCTTTCTTGAGAATGCACATATATTTAAATGCACCACTAATGCCAATGCTCTGAACATACCTTGTGACATTTGCATTTGCGGATTCTTAAAGCCTAAATCTTTCTCAACTGTAAACATAACCAGCGCAGCAATAGG
>CAIMDR010000192.1 GCA_903839795.1 uncultured Methylococcaceae bacterium
CAAAATAGACTATTCGAGCAAGCAAAGCAAAGCAAAGCAAAGCAAAGCAAAGCAAAGCAAAGTAAAGTCTAACTATTTGAAAATACATTGATTAGTATCTTCTTAGGTGGAGGCTAATGAGTTTTTTAGAAAGCATTTGGGTCACATTTTCGCAATTAATTTTGGGTAAACCATGAAAACGAAACTTTTAGTAACACTCCTGTTAGGTATCAGTACTAGTTCACAAGCCTCTTTGATTGATCGCGGTAACGGCTTGCTCTACGATAACGTCCTTGATATCACTTGGCTGCAAGACGCTAACTATGCCCGTACCTCACACTATGTGGGTGCTGATAGTTCAGGTAAAATGGATTGGGCGACTGCTACTACTTGGGCAGCCGATTTGGTTTTCGGCGGTTATAGCGACTGGCGATTGGCCAGCAACAGCCCGGTCAACGGCAGCAGTTTTAACTACAATTTTGCAGTCAATGGCTCAACGGATTATAGCTATAACATCACCAGTCCAAAGTCCGAACTGTCTTATATGTACTATGTCAACCTGGATTTAAAGGGTTATGTTGATGCTACTGGTAAGTCCCAACCCGATGTTGTGGGTATCTTTCGTGATGGCACGACTGATGTTGGTCTTCAAGATGACGTCGATCTCGTAAAAAACCTGCAAAGTAATTTGTATTGGTCAGGTACCACGTACGCAGCTGCTGCAGGCAACGCGTGGATCTTCGGTACTTTCAATGGACTCCAGTATCAAAATGATAACAGCGACCTGTTCAACGCATGGGCTGTTCGCCCGGGCGATGTTGCCACAGTTCCTGCCCCTGCCCCTGTTCCGGTACCCGCTGCGTTTTGGCTTTTCGGTAGTGGCTTGATCGGGTTAACGGGTTTGAAGCGACGCGGTAACATCGGGTAATTGAGTGCTTTTGAAGGGTGTGCCGCAAGGTAATCCCTTTGTTCGCAGAGCTGATAACCACTGAGACTTTAAATTACTCCACGCCTTATGGCAAAGAAGATTATAGGGGGTAGGAAATTTTCTACCCCTACTGCGTAGGAGCGTCGCCCGCGTCGCGATTTGCAATGTTAGTTGCTACGATTTATTTAAAAAATTCACTAATCCCCAATACTGTTAATTTAAGCGCAAGTAGTTTGAAAAACTGGAGTGCAATTGCTTCAGCTATTGCCTGTAAAAACAGTTAAAGCTGTTTTTTGCTCCGATTTTATGCTTAACTTAACGGCATTGCCCTAATCCCTCTTTTTCAAAGCGGGAACTAAGCAATCACTTGTCTGTCTTTGACACCATCAATCAACATATTCAAAAACGGTAACAATTTGATTGATGCCGGGTTGGAGTTTGGTCACGTTGATAACAACGGTGCCTTCATCTCGCTGTACCAGACCCATCAGGTAAACTGTGCCGTTTTCTGTAATGACTTTTACCATGGCGGGGTCAAAATCGGGCATGGTTCTGATTTGACTGAGTGCTGTTTTTACGGTGCTGGTGATTAACTGGTCGTTTGCGCGTGAGTTGGCATCACTGGGGCTGGTGATGATTAAATTATCGTGGATCAGTTTGACATGGGGAATGACTTGCACAGTAGCAATAATCTTTTTTCGAAGCGCTTCATTGGGCGCTTCGCCAGTAATAAGAACTGCGCCGTTATAGGCGGTTATCGTAAAGTGACACTGCTTAAGTAAATCGTCCTCTGAATTTAGTTCTGAGTAGGCTTCGGTTTCAATGTCTTTATCAATCAAAATGGCTTCGCGAGTACGGCGATCTTGTAATAAATTTTGTTCGGTTAGGGGGGCGGAGTTTGTTGCTACGGTCGAGCAGGCGCTTATTAAAAGGCAATTGAGTAGCACCAGGGATAAAAACAATTTTTTCATGGGTTAACCTAAATAGTCTGTAAGCGATTATTAACCAAATAATTGATGGTCAATCAAGTCACATAAGCAATGAGTGATTAATATATGAATTTCCTGGATGCGTGCGTATGAGGTTGACGGTACCCGGATTTCTATATCGGTTTCTTGGAGTAAAGGTGCAATCATGCCGCCATTATTGCCGGTTAAGGCGATAACCGAGATGTCTTTATCATGAGCGGTGGTTATTGCTTTGGCAATATTGGCGGAGTTGTTGCCATCAGTATAGACGACTAATATATCGCCGCTTTGTCCCAATGCTCTTAGTTGCTTTGAGAAAACATCATCAAAGTGAAAGTCATTGGCTATTGCGGTGATGGTTGCTGTGTCGGTGGTTAAGGCGATAACCGGCAATGACGGACGGTCGCGCTCAAATTGGTTGAGCATGGATGATGATAGTAGTTGCGCACTGGTTGCTGAGCGACCATTACCGCAGGTGAGTATTTTTTTATCATTCAATAAGGCGGTAACCAGTCGTTGCGAACCATACTCTATCAGTTCACAGAGATAGGTCATAGCATCCTGCTGGGTTTGGATGCTGTCAGAAAAATGATTAATGATGCGGTCTTGTAAGCTCATGGTTTGATGATTAATTTAAAAAGCATTTTGTATCCACTCCAAGTTGCCATTGCCGGAAATGGCAACAACATCAAAGCGTATGGGTCGGTCTACTTTTTGGGATGATAGGTAAGTATGCGTTGCCGCTATTATACGTGATTGTTTTGCTCGCGTGACACTCTCCACGGCGCTACCGTATTTATCTGTTTTACGGTAGCGAACTTCGACAATAACCAGTGTTTGATTATCAGTCATAATTAAATCAAGCTCTCCCAGTTTACACCGGTAGTTTCGGCAAACCGGCTTAAGTCCTTTATCGATTAGAAATTTATGCGCTTGTTCTTCTGCGGATTCACCACGGATCAAGTGTGCCGCTTTGGCTTTGAGTTTAGAAAAAAGCACGGACTATCTCCTGTTGGTATTTATGCTGTAAACAATAAAAAGAGCAAGATACTGGTATAATTTGGGCATTGCTCGGGCAAGTGCTGTACATCATCATGGTCGATCATGATTTTATGTTGTGTCTTTTAATGTGAGGTTATATAAATGAGCGTATCGAATGTTAACTGAGTTTGGCAAATTATACGTTGTTGCCACGCCAATAGGTAATTTAGCCGACATGAGTTTTAGGGCGGTTGAGGTATTAAAAAAGGTTGATTTGATTGCAGCGGAAGATACCCGACACGTAAAAATACTGTTACAGCATTATGGGATAACCAATAAACTGGTTTCATTGCACCAGTACAATGAGGATAAAGCGTCCGGGGTTTTACTTGAAAAGTTACGCGAGGGGCAATCTATTGCCCTGGTTTCGGATGCCGGGACGCCGTTGCTAAGTGATCCGGGTATGCCGTTGGTAAAGCTGGTGAAGGATGCGGGGCTGGATGTTGTACCTATACCTGGGGCTTGTGCCTTAATTGCGGCCTTGTCGGCGGCGGGACTGCCGGTGACACAGTTTTCTTTTGAAGGTTTTTTACCCAGAACTTCGTCGGCACG
>CAIMDR010000193.1 GCA_903839795.1 uncultured Methylococcaceae bacterium
AACGCTTATTCTCGCTTACGCTCGAAAAGCCTTATTCCGGCCTACTCCTATATTGGCTTCAATCATAGAACACGGATTATAAGGGTTTCAACGGATTTTATTGTTAGTCGAAAAAGACCTTCACTGTTGATAGGCAATATTTTAATGAGATTAAAAAACTTCCCTTATCCGTGTCTATCAGTCAGATCCGTGTCATCCGTGTTCTATTTTTTAATGGCTGAGTCGTTTTACTCATCGTTAAACATTATTTTTGTAACAACCCGAGTGTGTTATGTTGAATAATTTACAGACGCCACAAAAAAATCGGCAAGCTATCGGCACCATCGTTGAAGTGCATGGCCCGGTGGTGATTATTGATTGCTCCCGGTTACCGCCCTTGCGCCAGGCTTTATGCACCTGTTTTGATCACAGCACTTATCTGTTTGAGGTGCATCAGCATCTTGATGAGCGCCATATTCGGGCGATTACCCTGCATGGCACCGCCGGTTTGAGTCGGGGGATGATTATTTATGATACCTGCGCACCCTTGCAGATTCCGGTGTCGGAACATTGTCTGGGCCGATTGTTAAACATATTTGGCGAACCGCTGGACGGACTGCCACCCTTGCCGCAAAACGAATTTCGTAATATCCATGCAAAACCGTTGCCCTTATCGGAGGCCATAGGCATCAGCGGGATTTTGGAGACCGGTATTAAGGTTATCGATTTATTATGTCCTTTTGTTAAAGGCGGAAAAACCGGATTGTTTGGCGGGGCCGGGGTTGGCAAAACCGTGTTGGTGATGGAGTTTATTCATGCGGTTTCTGCCATTCACAAAGGCGTTTCCGTGTTTGCCGGGATTGGCGAACGTATCCGCGAAGCCCACGAGTTGTGGCGGGAAATGCAGCAAGCTGCTGTCATGCAGGATACCTTGATGGTGTTCGGGCAAATGGACGAATCGCCCGGCGTGCGTTTTCGGGTTGGACTGTCCGCGCTAACTTACGCTGAATACTTGCGTGATACCTTGCATAAAGAAGTCTTGTTTGTGGTCGATAATGTCTTTCGTTTTGTGCAGGCGGGCAGTGAAATTTCAAGTCTGCTCGGTCGTATGCCTGCTACGGTAGGTTATCAGCCCACACTCACCACAGAAGTTGCGGAGCTGGAAGATCGGATATTGTCTACCCGGCAAGGTGCCATCACTTCGGTGCAGGCGGTTTATGTGCCCGCTGATGACATGACCGATCCTGCGGTTAGTGCCATATTGAGCCACTTGGATACCACGGTTATTTTGTCCAGAGATCAGGCCAGTAAAGGCATTTATCCCGCTGTCGATCCCTTGCGTTCAAGCAGTAAATTAATGGACAGGCATACTCTGGGAGATCGCCATTATGCGGTGGCTCAAAGTGTCCGCGAGCATCTGGCGCGTTATCATGAACTGGAAGATATTATTGCCATGCTGGGTATTGAAGAATTATCCGAGATTGATCGCAAAGTGGTGATGCGTGCCCGTAAATTGCAACGGTATTTGACCCAGCCATTTTCGGTGTTGGCCCAGCACACCAAACAAACCGGCGTGTCAGTGCCGTTAGAGCAAACCTTGACGGATTGCGAAGCTTTTTTGGCAGGACACTATGATGACTTGTCTGAAGAGCAATGCTATATGCGCGGTTCCATGCAGGACAGTCTATGATTCTAAAAACAGCGATTTGTCCACGAAAAACACGAAAAGCACGAAAATTTTCAAAAAAATACTATGACGTAGATCGTTACCCAAAATGTGAATGGTCGATGCAATGCAATATACTGATTTATTTCGTGTCTTTCGTGTCTTTCGTGGATAAAATGGTTTTTCAATGACGAGCCAATTCGTACTGAATCTGTTTGATGCAACGCATGAGCAACGTATTACCGGCGTCACTTCTTTTGTCGGTGAAGATAGTACGGGCAGTTTTGGAATCCAGTCCAATCATGCCCGCTTTATGACCACACTGATTTTTGGCTTGGCGCGTTTTAGTTTGGGTACAGATGATTGGCACTATTTGGCGCTGCCTGGAGCGGTCGTCTATTTTAACAAAAATGAGTTAACGATTAGCACCCGACATTTTTTGATAGACACAGACCTTGAGCGAATCAGCGCCTTATTGGAACAGCAATTAATAACCGAAGAAGAAAACCTGCGTGCCACCCGTGAAAGTCTGTACAGAATGGAACAGGCCATGCTTAAGCGCATGTTGCTGCTTAAACGTAAAACGGTGTGGTAGCTCTGTTGTAGGAGCGACGCCTACGTCGCGATTTGAAACGTTAGTCGCGACGTAGGCATCGCTCCCACGAAGTTGATGGACAATAATGAGTCCGGGCTTTTTTAAAGCCCGGGCGAATTATCATTTCAATAATTCAATAATTGTTGTATAGTTGCTCAATGGAAAAACAACTCGCAACAACATTATTTGAATCACTGGCTTCCGGAGTTCGTCTGGATGTCTTTCGGCTACTGGTTAAAAACGCCCCGGACGGTTTGGTGGCGGGCGAAATTGCCGCGCTGTTGGCGCTGCCTGCCACCAATTTATCTTTTCATCTTAAAGCCCTGACCCAATCCGGTTTGCTTAGTGTCACCCAAGAAGGTCGCTATCAACGTTATCGAGCCAATCTTATTATCATGCAAGAGTTGATCGCTTATTTGACTGCCGAATGTTGTGCGGGTAATCCCGAACAGTGTTTCGACACTGAGTTGACACCGGACTGCTGTAAAAGCTAAGGAATGCGCATGAAATAACTTAGGCATCTTGCTCCCTCTCCCGCTGGGAGAGGGTTGGGGTGAGGGGATATAAACGGTTAAGTTATTTCATGCACGATCCTAATTAATTTTTAAACACTATTGAGTCATTAATTATGAATGTCCTATTTCTTTGTACCGGTAATTCTTGTCGTTCTGTCCTCGGTGAGGCTACGTTTAATCATCTGGCGCCTGAAGGTTGGCGGGCGCTGAGCGCAGGCAGCAAACCTGCCGGTTATATACATCCGCGCTCATTGGCCTTGCTGGAAAGAGAAGGTATTTCTACTGAAGGCTACTTTAGCAAATCATGGAACGATTTGCCGGTGACGCCTGATATTGTGCTGAGCGTTTGCGGCAACGCTGCCAACGAAACCTGTCCTGCTTATCTTGGCCCTGTGTTGCGTAGCCATTGGGGTGTTGAAGACCCCGCTCATGTTGAAGGGTCTGATGCAGAAATTGACGCCGCCTTTATGACGACCTATCGCATCCTAAGGCATCGTATTGAACAATTTTTAGCGCTGCCGCTCAACGAATTAAAAAATAACCGCGACCAGTTGAAGTTGGAACTGGATCGCATCAGCACCTTGCTGCCCTAACTATAAAGAGATAACGTATGACCCGTATTCAAGTATTTGACCCTGCTTTGTGTTGCAGTACCGGTGTTTGTGGTGTTGATGTCGATCAGGAGTTGGTGGGATTTTCTGCGGATTTTGATTGGGCCAAGCAAAACGGCGCTCAAATTGAGCGTTTCAATTTGGCACAACAACCCATGGAATTTGCGGAAAATAACCTTGTAAAAGCTTTTCTTGAACGCTCTGGTGCAGACGCGTTGCCGCTGATTTTAATTGACGGCGAAGTGGCTTTGGCGGGACGTTATCCGAGTCGTGCCGAACTATCCCGTTGGACGGGTATTGCTCTGGTAGAAGAGAAATCCCAATCGGGTTGTTGCGGTGGAAACAGCAGTTGCAGCTAAGGAATGCGTATGAAACAACTTAGGCATCTTGCTCCCTCTCCCACCGGGAGAG
>CAIMDR010000194.1 GCA_903839795.1 uncultured Methylococcaceae bacterium
GTTCAAGGTGAAAGGCGAAAGGTGAAGGGCGAAGGGCGAAAGATTCAAGGCAAAGGGCAATTATTTGATTGTTTGCGCCTTTAATTTAGCCTTTCGCCTTTCGCCTGCTTTTAACCTTTCGCCTTTCGCCTGCTCTTATCCTTTCACCTGCCTTTAACCTTTAACCTGCCTTCATCCTATATTCAGCAGATCGCGCATGCGCTGTCAGGCTCTCACCACGCGCCAGGATGGATGCTGTTTTACCCAAGGTATCTGCCCCAACTTGTGAACAGTTAATTAAACTGGAGCGCTTTTGAAAATCATAAACGCCTAAGGGTGATGAAAAGCGTGCCGTACCGGACGTTGGTAAAACATGATTAGGTCCCGCGCAATAATCACCCAAGGCTTCAGGGGTGTAGCGCCCCATAAAAATAGCGCCCGCATGACGAATATGTTCACTTAATGCTTCGGGATTTTCAACAGACAACTCCAAATGTTCAGGTGCAATAACGTTAGCGATATCGGCAGCCTGCTTTAAATTATCCACTTTAATTAATGCGCCTCGGGTTGATAACGATGCTTTAATGATTTCGGCACGTTCCATACCCGGCAATAAATTATTGATGCTTTGCTCAACCGCTTTAAGATAATCACCATCATCGCTGATTAAAATGGCCTGCGCATTTTCATCATGCTCGGCCTGAGAGAACAAATCCATGGCAATCCAGTCAGGATTGGTTTTGCCGTCACAGATAATCAAAATTTCCGAAGGCCCGGCAATCATATCAATCCCCACCTGCCCAAACACCAGTTTTTTGGCAGTGGCGACATAAATATTACCGGGGCCGACAATTTTTGCGACCGCAGGAATGGTTTCAGTGCCATAAGCCAGCGCAGCAACAGCTTGCGCCCCACCGATAGTAAAGACCCGATCCACACCCGCCAGGAACGCCGCCGCCAAAACCAACGTATTGGTTTCACCCTGAGGCGTGGGCACCACCATAATCAATTCACTAACCCCCGCTACTTTTGCAGGAATCGCGTTCATTAACACGGACGAGGGGTAAGAAGCTTTCCCGCCCGGCACATAAAGGCCAACACGATCCAATGGCGTCACTTTTTGCCCCAATACCGACCCGTCAGCCTCGGTGTATTGCCAAGACTGTATTTTTTGATGTTCCGCATAAGCACGAATACGGTCAGCCGCTATTTGCAAAGCTTGCGCCTGCTCGGGCGGCAATTGTTCCCACGCTGATTTAAGCGCTTCTTTAGACAATTCCAACTCACACGACTGAGTAATATTGCGCTGATCAAAACGGTTCGTGTAGTCAATAACCGCTTTATCACCGTTTTTACGGACATCCGCAATAATCGCCAATACCCGTTGCTGAATATCCAAATCGTCAGCTTCATCCCAAGCCAGAAGGTGCTGCAATTGCTGATCAAAATCAACGGATGCAGCATCAAGTTTAGTGATCGTTAAATAGGACATGGTGGTAAGTCAGTTAAGTAAAAATTAAATAATTCAAGCCAAGTTTTGTGCTGAAATAGATTCACAAAAGTTAAATAAACTTCTTAGGCTGGATAAATGATTGGTTTCTTCAACGCGCTTTTGCAATTGTTCCAGATAATGTTTTTCACCCACTTCATTAGGATTAGCTTTAGAATATCTAATATTCTTTTCTGCCAACATTTTTCTTAAATAAGCTTCATGATAAATAGAAATAGATCCATTATTAAACCAATCTGGTTTAGTCATTAATTCTGGATCTTGTTGCGAAATATCATAAAATTTACTGTGATTTATGAAATCAGCATTATCTGAATTCCGTGGATAAACTCTACTATTACCTAAAAACCATGTTTCCATGCAACATTTTTGCGTAATAATGTGCAAATGACAACTTGAATTAATAACTATATTTTCAGCTTGTATAAACTGCTCAACTTCTGCTATTTTAGCCTGTGCTGTCATATCATCGGCATCAATCACCAAAATAAGCCAATCGTAATTACCCTGTTCATTCACTTCATCAACAGAGCTTCTTAAATGGTTATCGAGAATACTAGGATAACCGCCCACACTGATTAAATAATAGTTACTTTTGTTAGCCTGACTTGCATTATTTATACGAGAAAAATCAACTGGCAATAAATGTTCGAGCCATTGCGGATATACTTTTCTTTCAGTTTTTCCTTCAACTAAAAAATAGAGATTCAACTGTTCACTCCGTCCGTATAGGCATCTAAATTAATCAATTGAGTAAAAGCTTGGTGTTTAGAAGTACCTATACCAAAAGTTTCAGCGTCAGTAGCGGTCACAACTCCACCTTCTCTGGTTACCAACTTCCAATGTGAAACAGCTATGTTATTAATAATATAAGGATGATGACTGGTAATAATAAATTGCAAGTTACGCTCAGAAGAGACAATGCTAGAAGTCAACTCGTCAATACAATTAATACCTAAGCTATTTTCAAATTCGTCAATTAATATGACGGTATCATCGGAGCATAGATGTAATTCGGCAATGTGCATTAATGTTCTGAACATACCCGATGATATTTTTAATTCATCTATCCAATGGGCAACTCCTTTTTCTTTAATTTGAATAAAGGGCAATTCTCTAAGAAAAATAGATAATTTTTTATAACTATTACTGGTTGGCTCTATTTTTATAGATTCAATATACGGAAATATGTCAATAAAAGAGGATTCTATTCTTAAAAATGACTCATGTTGATTTTTGTACAATAAAAAAAGTTTTGTTCTAATATCTTCATCGCTATTTCTAATGGTCTCTAAACTTTTATATTGTTCCAATTTTGCATCGATTTCATCATCAAAACCGAAACGTGGAATTTGAGAATTATCTCCAGCATTATCATCAAATATAATTTTTTTAAAGTCTTCATGTACGTCCTTTATTTTTTCTTCCTCTTTTAATAAAAAAAGAACGCTTTCCTGCTGTGATAATTTAACAGTTTTTTCACCGTCAAATACAATGCCGTCTTTGTCTCTTTTAACAATCAGCACATCATTAATAAATAGCTCTTCATAATCAATATAAGGCTTATCTTTTTCATCGCTATCATCAAATCGAGATACAAATTCTGGAATAAACCCCTTATTCTGAAATGCACCGCGCCACTTGTAATCATGCCCAGTGCTTGTGCTAAATTCAATTTCCCATTTCAAACCATTTAAAGAACGTCCTTGTGATATTTTTTTTAAATTCAGTAATGCCTTTAATATTTGCGTTTTGCCTACACCAGAAGCACCTACCAATAGCGTAAGCTGTTTAAAACTTATCGATTTCAGCTCCCAGTCCGTAGATTGGTCTTCATAAATAAGGGATTTAATATACATAATAATTCCGCCAGCTTACTTAAAATAGTGAGCGTGTTAGATAAGTCTTACCTATTTGCCAAGGTTTTTTCAAATTGAATCAGTAACGCAGAAATCGCTTCATGTTTCATTTTCATGGCTGCTTTATTAACCACCAGTCGTGAACTTATATTCATAATAAGTTCACGCGGCTCAAGGTCGTTGGCCTTTAAGGTATTGCCGGTATCAACCAAATCCACAATACAATCAGCAAGACCGACTAACGGCGCAAGCTCCATTGAACCATATAACTTAATAATCTCGGCCTGTATCCCTTTACTGGCAAAATAACTTTGGGCAATTTTAACGTATTTAGTAGCCACACGAATACGACCCCGATGTTCCGGGGCATCCTTATGTGCCGCCGTCATCAACCGGCAACAGGCGATATTTAAATCCAACGGCTCATACAGACTCTCAGCGCCATGCTCAAGCAATACATCTTTGCCGGCAATCCCCAAATCCGCTGCGCCATATTCTACAAAAGTAGGCACATCGGTCGCGCGAATAATCACCAACTGGACATCATCACGGGTGGTCGCAAGAATTAATTTGCGACAGGTTTTAGGATCATCAATAGGCACAATGCCGGCTTCTGCCAACAAGGGCAACGCTTCTTCATAAATTCTGCCCTTGGATACGGCGATGGTTAACATGTTAATCCTTACTTTGAAACACGACGGATGGTCGCACCTATCTGAGAGAGCTTTTCTTCGATGTGATCGTAACCTCGGTCAATATGGTAAACACGATCAACCAGCGTACTGCCTTCGGCAACCAGAGCGGCTATCACAAGACTTGCTGATGCCCGTAAATCCGTTGACATAACCGGTGCGCCTGTCAGTTTTTTAACGCCGGTACAAATGGCGGTATTGGATTCCAGCTTAATGTCAGCGCCCATGCGTTGCAATTCTTGAACATGCATAAACCGGTTCTCAAAAATCGTTTCGGTAATAATACCTACGCCCTCGGCAACACAGTTCATGGCAATAAATTGGGCCTGCATGTCAGTTGGAAAAGCCGGATATGGCGCCGTACGAAGAGACACCGCTTTAGGTTTTTTGCCATGCATATCCAACTCAATCCAGTCTTCACCGGTCGTGATTTCAGCGCCTGCCTCAACCAATTTTTCGAGAACAGCATCCAAAATATCAGGACGCGTGTTTTTAAGTTTAACTTTACCGCCCGTAATGGCCGCAGCAATCAGATAAGTGCCGGTTTCAATCCGGTCTGGAAGAATGTCATAATGCAAATTGTCTGCACCCAGCCTTTCAACGCCTTCAATCACCAGAACGTTAGTCCCTATACCAGAAATTTTTGCACCCATGGCATTAAGGAAATAAGCCAAATCAGTCACTTCAGGTTCTTTGGCCGCATTTTCAATAATGGTCGTCCCCTCCGCCAAAGTCGCTGCCATCAATAAATTTTCCGTACCGGTCACGGTAATTTGCTCAAGCAACAAACGACAGCCTTTTAGACGCGCCGCTTTTGCATGAATAACCCCCCCTTCGACCGTAATATCAGCACCCATCTTGATAAGACCATTGAGATGAATATCAACAGGCCGTGTACCGATGGCACAACCGCCAGGCAATGACACATGCGCCTCACCAAACCGGGCCAACAAAGGCCCCAGCACCAATATCGAAGCACGCATGGTTCTTACCAATTCGTAAGGGGCTTCATAACTGGTGATGGTGCTGCTATCGACTTCGATATTCATTTTCTCATCGACCACCAGATGCACGCCCATTCGACCCAATAACTCCATGGTCGTGGTGATGTCATGCAAGTGCGGAATGTTACCCACACTCACCGGCGTATCGGAAAGTAAAGTGGCTGCCAGTATTGGTAACGCAGCATTTTTAGCACCAGAGATGCGTAGCTCTCCAGAAAGTCGTGTGCCGCCGGTAATAATTAATTTATCCATAAGGGTACTTAGTTTGTCTCTGTAAAAGGTAAGGGTTCAACATCTTGACCCCTTACAGTTTGCTCGGCAAAATGGCCTGTTTTATCAAAACCACTGAGCTTGGCAAGGTTGAGCAGTTGCTCGGGAATATTTTTAAACGTTATCTGGATTCTATGATGTCGCGTATATTTGATCCATTCAATCATTAATGCAAGACCCGCACTATCTGTGCAAGCAACACGACACAGGTCGATAGTAATCGGTTTTGCGGCACTTAAAAACGCAAATGATTTTACTGTCTGCTTGTCAATGGTCGAAAAAGTTAAGTCGCCATCGATAATAAAGTGCCCCGCTCCCTGATCAATGATGCTCAGTTTTGTCACTTTTTTTCTTCCGCTGACTTAAACAGGAATTGACCCAAAGCTTTTTCAAGAATGATGGCTGAATTAGTGATATCAATTTTTCCATCATTCTGCAAATACACATCTGAACCGCCCGGCTCAAGATTGACGTACTGCTCACCTAACAAACCGGCGGTAAACACACTGGCGGTTGTATCATCCGGAAGCGTGTTGTACTTTGAATCAATGCTCATCTGAACGACTGATTCGTAGGTTTTTGGGTCAAAGCTAATTGAACTGACCTTGCCGATTTTGACGCCTGCCGCAGAAACCGGAGATTTAGGTTTTAGTCCGCCTGAGTTTTCAAAACGCGCGGTTATAGTATAACTTTCCCCGTCGGTAAAAGAGCTTAAATTGCTGACCTGCAAAGCAAGAAAAAATAATCCGACAATACCTGACGCGACAAAAAGTCCGACAAGCGTGTCCTGAGTACTGGTGTGCTGCATATTAATGGTCTCCAAACATGAGTGCGGTCAGGATAAAATCCAAACCTAAAATACTAAAAGCTGAATTTACGACGGTACGTGTAGTCGCGCGACTAACGCCTTCCGAAGTGGGAATGGCATCATAACCTTCAAACAAAGCTATCCAAGAGGCTACAAAACCAAACACGATACTTTTGATAACACCATTGATGATGTCATCCTTAAAATCAATACTGGCCTGCATTTGCGCCCAATAGGCACCTTCATCAACGCCCAACAAGCCGGAACCGATTATCTGCCCGCCAATAATACCTACGGCACTAAACAAGGCAGCCAGTAACGGCATGGATATTAAGCCTGCCAAAAAGCGCGGAGTAATAATGCGCTTTATCGGATCAACCGCCATCATTTCCATGCCCGATAGCTGCTCGGTCGCTTTCATCAGACCAATTTCCGCCGTTAAAGCAGAACCCGCCCTGCCCGCAAATAAAAGCGCCGAAACCACAGGCCCCAATTCCCGCACCAAAGAAGCCGCCACCATCACACCCAGCGTTTCTTCTGCGCCAAAATCAGACAGCGTGTAATAACCCTGCAAACCCAAAACCATACCGACAAACAGCCCGGAAATGGAGATAATTAAAAAAGATAACACACCTACAGAATACAACTGATTAAGCAGTAATCGGGGGCGAAGCAATACGCTGAATGTGCCGGAAAGAGTCTGAAGCAAAAAGTAGCTTGCACGCCCCAACTTGGTAAAGCTGGTACGCGTACTTTTACCCAAATATTGTAGAAATTGAATCATTTTATAGTCTATTTATACAGTCAGCGTTAAGTTTGTGGTGTCTTGGCGATCTTAAAATCAGCTGATATAAGGCCCAAACCAGAAAGTACAGGGTTACATCGGCTACCAACTTAAGACGGGACAGTTCGAGGTTAAGCCGTTCGTGGTGAGCTTGTCGAACCATGAACGACTTAACCGCTCACCCTTCGACAGGCTCAGGACGAACGGTTA
>CAIMDR010000195.1 GCA_903839795.1 uncultured Methylococcaceae bacterium
GTCAAAAACCTGCCTGATGGTCGGGTCGAAATAATGGCTCAAGCGGATAATAATGCGCTTGAGCCATTCATAAAATGGTGCCAAAAAGGCCCCATCACCGCCCGAGTCGATCACGTTGAAATGTTTGAATTGGAATCAGCAGAGATTTTTAACTCTTTTGAAATAAGATAAATATTAAACCGCTTCACCACGAAGACACGAAGAGCACGAAGGTATAAAATTTCATGACCGTAGGCGTAAGCCGGAATAAGGCTTTTCGAGCGCAAGCGAGAACAAGCGTTTCCGGCATCCGCTACGAGTGCGCCGGAAACGCAACTACGCGCACCGCTTCTTCTGGTTCCCAAGCTCCGCTTGGGAATCGCGAAGCCGAAGCTCCAGCTTCGCAAGACTGGAAGCAGGAGCTTCCAAATCTGTATTCCCAAGCTGGAACTTGGGAACGAGTACAACATTTTTTTGGTTTGCTGCCGGGCTGAGTAGTTATAATAAATCCATCGATATTTTTTATTGGGAGATAGTGCAATGTTGAAAAGTTATGAGGCTATTTACGATCATGGTCACATTAAATGGTTATCGGAGTTGCCAGATGTGGAACAAGCACGAGTTATTATTACCGTCCTGCCGCAAGAGCCGCTTGTTTCCTCAGAAAAACCGAATGGTGCGAGGTTAGTCAGTATTTTACGTGCAACACCGACCGAGTTACTGGCGAGTATAGCCGAAAAGTTTGGAGATCCGGTGGAATGGCAGCGTGAACAACGTAAAGACAGAGTGTTGCCGGGACGTGAGGACGATCGATGATTCTTGACAGCAACATTGTGATTTACGCATTTGAGCCAAAATACCGTGAATCAAATTTGGAACGTTTTTTACTGCAAGGTGAATTTTCTGTATCGAATGTAACACGCCTGGAAGTGATGGGTTATTGGCGAAACTCTGATGAGGAATTTAAGCGTTTTGAGTTGTTTTTTGAAGCCACTCATGTCCTGGCTGTTTCCGCTGAAATAATTGATCGCGCTATTCAATTACGTCGACAACGCAGCATGGGGCTTGGCGATGCTTTGATTGCGTCTACAGCATTGATTCATCAATTACCGTTGGTAACCCATAACACCCGCGATTTTCAATGGATTACGGAATTAAAGTTAATTGACCCCTTAGTAGAGCCTAACCTATGAGCTTAAAACCCTGGCGAGGAATCGCCAAACCCCATAAGGACGTGCTGGAAGGCACTTTTAAACAATCCGAATTTGCCGCAGATATTAGCCATGTAGCCAGTTCAGCCGCCGGGTTAACCATCATGTTGAACCCCAAAATACCAATTTAGCCACGCCGCTTGCTATCGCAAATATTAACAGATATAAGCCGGTAAATTTCAGGCTGGTGGTCTTTTCATTCAGTGCTATATCGTGCTTAATATCAGCCATATCCAGTTTAATCTCTGCCTTAAGCTCATTCATGGCTTCTTTCAGATCACGTTTGTTAGCCAAATCGTCCTGCGCATCAACAATACTGCGGACAATGGCGCGAGCCTGGTTTTCCGGAGTCCCGCTTTCTACAATGCGCTGGATAAAATAATCGGTGTCAAACATGCTCAAAATTCTCGTACAGGGTGTCGTCCAGGAAGGTTCCTGAACTGGATTATCAGTATATTCAGACTTCACACTAACGCAAGCGATTTTTGATAATAATCGTTATTTCGAGGTCGTGACAGTAACTGGGTTGCATGTCCAGCAATGGCCTTTTCAATATTTACACAGGATTACGATCATGTCATATTTCCTGTTGTTTTTTATTTTTACGGTTTGTATTTTGAACGATGAATGGATCTGGATATTTTTTGGTGAATGCCGTTTTGATAAAACGCCAGCGTGTTGAATAATCACTGTCATACTCAGGAAGTGTCCAGATAAAATGCAGTCCAGTCGGGTTAGCGATAGCGTAACCCGACATTTTGATTATTCATAACCAATATCATAAGTCCCTTAGCGAATCTGTCGGGTTACGTCTATCGCCTAACCCGACCTCGGCTAACCCAAGTCTCTCCGATAGTGTGTTGATTTTAAGCTGGAGCTGACTGCCAGCTTACGACCCTTAACGGTCGTAGCGAGCTGCATTTTGATTGTCTGGTTAGTCTCGCATTGCAGACCATCACAAGAATTGAAACCGAAGAACATGCCTGAGTTTATTGCCTAGAATCTGGTTATAATAGAATATATAGTCACTTTTTGGTTTTCTGCTGAATGTCGTATATTTTACGTTAGGACATTTGATGTGCATTATGCTTGATCCAATATTCTTAGAATCTGACAAGCTCGCCTCTGAGCTTTACCAGCTTATCGACTTGCCGTTGTTTGATGACTCCACTCGTGTTGTAATATGTGATGTTGCGTGCTCAATGTCCCTAGAACACTGGGAAGCCGCACGTAAGCTCTTTAGTTCTGGTCTACTTCCTTCGGGCATGGTAATTCAACGAGTTCAGTTTGAGACTTTGGTTCGCTCAGTGTGGCTTCTTTACGCAGCCACAGAGGAAAACATTGCAAAGCTCTCGGCGACCCTAAATCTTGAAAATGAACAGGCAGCCAAGAATATGCCGCAGATCGCAGACATGATGAGCGCTATAGAGAAAAAGGCGCCACCGCAAGCTTACGATGCACTCAATAGGTTTAAGCAGAACTCATGGAAGGCACTAAATTCCTATGCACACGCGGGAATACATCCAATTCGAAGGCACCATGAAGGCTATCCAATAAAACTGATCCAGGACGTAACCAGGAATACCAACGGGTTAGCAATTATTTGTGCAATGCACGCAGTAGTCCTTAGCGGTTTACAACCATTGCAAAAGCAGGTGCTAGAACTGGCCGCAAACTATCCAAATTGCATGCCTCCGCCTTTGTGAAAAAATTACTTACCTAACCCGCTTAGCAATTAAAGCTTCTGTAGAGATAGCCAAATATGGTGCGCACCGGTTACCTTTCCAGATATTAATCTTATAAATTCGAATATGGTATACGGTACATACCCTACAAGTTTAACGGCGCACCTTTACATTAGCAAAAGAATCAAAAATCGAATGAAGCCAAGCAATAATAAGAAAGTTAAGTTCAAGCGTGGACGTAAGGTAGGTGACTGGAAGCTTGTTGAAAAGCTAGGGGCAGGAGGCAACGGTGATGTATGGAAAGTTACGGACTCCTTAGAAAACGAGTACGCAATGAAAATCCTACGACAAATCGATGACGTCACTTACCGGCGTTTCAAATCAGAGGTTCATATATTAGAAAACGTGAGTATTGATGGTGTTATCGATGTAATTGATTCATATATACCAGATAAATCATCGGAACAGGCACTAATACTGCTACCTTAAAACCATAACCCATTGTATTACAATATTAAATGCCAACTTTAATGAGATGAGATAGAATGATTAATGCATTCATTATTCTATACCAGGCTTTAATCATGTCCATCATCAAAAAAACGATAAAAC
>CAIMDR010000196.1 GCA_903839795.1 uncultured Methylococcaceae bacterium
AGGTTTTGACCACTGGAGTGGTGTTGATTTGGAATTTTATGTCCAACAGCTTTTGGACTTTAAAAAATGAGCACTCGTGAACCGATCCATCTAATCGTCAATGCGGATGACTATGGCTACTACCCGTGTATCAGTCTAGGCATATTGGAAGCCGCAACTTCCGGTGCCCTGACCGCGACCGGTATTCTGGCAAACAGCCCTGATTTAAAAACCCAACTCAAATGGCTGGATTCTGTTGATGATCTGGAGGTGGGTGTGCATCTTAATCTGACTTTCAGACAGCCCTTAACCGCTATCATGACTGAAAAACTGGCGCGTTGGCAGGGCAGTTTTCCAAGTGCTTATGCCATGAGCGGGATGGTCTTGACAGGTAAAATCAGTCTTAACGATGTTCGCCTGGAATGGTCTGCGCAAATCGAAGCCTGTCAGGGGAAAAAATTGCAGTTTTTAAATTCCCATGAGCATATTCACATGCTACCGATTTTGTTTCCTTTGATGTTAGAATTAGCCAAACACTATGACATTCCTCATATACGACTCACTCAAGCAGAATGGCTTGCGCCTTTTGGCGTTTCGGCGCTGGTTCGCAATACGCTAATGCAAGCCATGCAGACCTTTAATAAAACAAAACTTAAAAGTAAAACACCCGTATTTTTAGGCCTGAGTCGAAGTGGAAAACTCGATTACCCTTATTTGGAAACTATTTTTTCAAGGCTTATTCCGGGGAATACCTATGAACTGATGTGTCATCCAGGGCGCTTTGACCCCCATGAAATTTCAGACCCCAAGCTTTTGTCTTATCATGATTGGGAAGGTGAACTGGCGTTATTACAAAGCCAAAAAGTTTACGAACTTTATGAAAAATTTGGCATCCGCTTAAGCCATTATCAACATTAAAACTTTCGTAAGTATTCACCTCCCCCTTTGAAAAAGGGGGACTGAGGGGGATTTATCTAATAAAATCTCCCCTAACCCCTCTTTGTCAAAGAGGGGGACTGAATAATTACAATAAAACTGTTTAGCGGATCCGGTTTTAGGTGCGCTATGCGCACCCTACCACTTCGCCATAAACATCAACTTAAGACATTTCACCACGAAGACACAAAGAACATGAAGATTTTTCTTTGGTTTTTCTTCGTGAACTTCGTGTCTTCGTGGTGAATTTATCTTTAACAGACTTCAATTTGTCGGGTTACGCTGTCGCTAACCCGACCTACGCGGACTACCTTGGCACTTTAACTCTTTTTTCCAGTTCTTCTTGGCTTAAATGGCGTACATCTTCGCCATTAATCATATAAACCAAATGTTCACAGATGTAACAGGCATGATCGCCAATTCTTTCCAATGCACGAACCGTCCAAAGCACATCCAAAGTCCGGGTAATATTTCTGGGGTCTTCCATCATTCGGGTAATTAATTGCCTGAGGATATTGTCGTATTCACGATCCACTTTTTCATCCATCAAAGTAATGGCAGGCACATTCTGCAAAGTCATTCTGGCAAAAGCATCCAATGCATCATGCAGCATTTTTTTAACCAAATCAGCCATGTGCTCCAATTCATGATGAGGGATTTTGCTTTCATTACCCGATAACTGTATCGCCATTTCAGCAATACGTTCAGCCTTATCGCCGACGCGCTCAATCTCGTGAATAATTTTAATCACCGCAATCAACAGCCTTAAATCAAAAGCCGTCGGTTGGCGCAATGCTAAAATCTGGGTGCATTCCTGATCAATAGCCACTTCCAATGCATCGACATCATCATCCTGCTTGATGACCTGCTCAGCCAATTCCATATTACCGGTGGTGTAGGCTTCAACCGCCAGTTCAATTTGGCGCTCAACCAGCCCGCCCATCATTAACACTTTATTACGTATATCTTCCAGTTCTTGATTAAACCGTTCGGATATATGGTGGCCTATTTTACTGTTGTCCATTATTTTCTCCTGATTATCCGTAGCGCCCGGTAATATAATCTTCTGTTTGTTTTTTTACCGGATTAGTGAACAATTCACTGGTGGTTCCTATTTCAATTAATTCACCCATATACATAAAAGCTGTGTAATCAGAAACGCGAGCAGCCTGCTGCATGTTGTGAGTGACAATCACTATAGTATATTTTTCTTTAAGCTCATTGATTAATTCTTCAATTTTTAACGTTGAAATAGGATCCAGTGCAGAGGCAGGTTCATCCAGCAGCAACACTTCAGGCTCTATTGCAATCGCTCTGGCAATAACCAGGCGTTGTTGCTGTCCGCCTGACATGCCCAAGGCGTTGTCGTTCAGGCGGTCTTTCATTTCATCCCATAACGCGGCACCGCGCAAGGCATTTTCAACCGTTTCTTCCAATACCCGTTTATCATTAACGCCCTGAATGCGAAGACCATAAGCGACATTTTCAAAGATAGACTTTGGAAAAGGATTGGGCTTTTGAAATACCATGCCGACACGTCTACGCAAAGCCGCTACATTAACGGATTTGTCATAAATATTCTCACCATCCAGTAATATTTTACCGTCAATTCTGGCGCTATCAACCAGATCATTCATGCGGTTAATACAGCGTAATAACGTTGATTTACCACAACCACTGGGGCCAATATAAGCGGTCACTTTTTTCTTGGGCATTTCCATGTTAACACCATGTAATGCCTGCTTATCGCCGTAAAACAGGTTTAAATTTTCTACCTTGATACAGGTTTCATTAGGGTGTTGCGACTCTTCCTTGCCACGCAAAACTGAACTCATATCAATAGAGTGTGTACGTATTTCTTGTGCTGACATTTATTTATCCTTCCAGTGCGCGATATTTTTCTCGCAGATTATTTCTTATGACAATTGCAGCCAGATTAAGTCCTATAATGACCAAAACCAGTAATAATGCTGTCGCATAAACCAAGGGTCTCGCCGCCTCAACATTGGGGCTTTGAAAACCGACATCATAAATATGAAACCCCAGATGCATAAACTTTCTGTCTAAATGCAAAAACGGGAAATTTCCATCCAACGGTAAGGTGGGAGCCAGCTTAACCACGCCCACCAACATTAACGGAGCTACTTCGCCTGCGGCTCGGGCTACCGCCAGAATCAAACCGGTCATCATGGCGGGACTGGCCATCGGCAAAACTGTCAGCCATAAGGTTTCCAGCTTAGTCGCACCCAACGCCAGACTGCCTTCGCGGATTGAGCTGGGAATACGCGCCAAACCTTCTTCCGTTGACACAATAACCACAGGTAACGTTAACAAGGCCAGCGTAATGGAAGCCCACAACAATCCCGGTGTACCAAAAACCGGTGCCGGTGCTGATTCAGGGAAAAACAACTGATCGATGTTACCGCCCAAAATGTACACAAAAAAGCCCAAGCCAAATACCCCGTAAACCACAGAAGGTACGCCCGCAAGATTGTTAACCGCAATTCTGATTAACCGGGTAGTAAAACCTTGCTTGGCATACTCACGTAAATAGACCGCCGCAATGACACCAAAGGGCGTAACAATCACCGACATCATCATAACCATCATCACGGTACCGAATATCGCCGGAAAAATACCGCCCTCGGTATTGGCTTCACGCGGATCATCAGCTAAAAACTCAACCACCTTGGTGCCATAGTGAACTATTTTATCAAATAAACTCATGGCATTGGGCTGAAAAGCTCTAACCACTTTGGCTAAAGGAATTTCCAGCGTAGCGCCGCTTTCGGTTGTGGCAACCAGGCTATCACGTCTTATTTTTTGATATAAGGTGGCTAACTGGGCTTGATACTGTTTATAGTCCACTTCATAACCGGCCTTTTCCGCAGCAATCGATTGCTTGGCGGCATCATCCAGTTTATTTTGCAATTCCAGTTTTCTTTGTTTAAGCCTTAGGCGTTCCAGCGCATAATTTATCGCGCCAATTTCCTTTTTTTCTAAATGCGCTATTTCCTTAAAAACAGCTAATGCTTCGTCTATCTTGGCCTGAAGAATGGGCCAAGCGGTTGTCCCGGTGGCAATCGTTTTATGATTCTCTTTAACTTCAAGTAACTGTCCATAAAAATTTCCCCACTCGCGGCGCTCAATAACCATCATATCAACCGGGTGACTGTGCTCCTTAACATTACGCGCCTGTATCCAGAGAAAGTCAGTGCCCGTTAGATCGCGGTTACCGGTTTTAATTAAATACTGCACCAGGGTTTCTTCATCATCAGCCATTTTAAAGCCGGTTGATTTGGCCATTGCAGCGGGCGTTATGCTGGTGTCCACTTTTTCGCCAATAATTATCCGTGGCTGCTTGCCTTCTTCCTGATAACTGAACCGGGTCACTTCATGCGGCCAGAAATGTCCTACTCCGCGCACGGTGACCAGACCCAGCACGCCCACAATCATAATTAGACAGGTACTGACTGCCGCTGCATTGAGCCATATCCAGGGGGCTCCACTTTTAAACCATAACTTAATCATAATGCGCTATATTCTTCGGGTAAAGGGTAAACACAGGTGTCGCCATATTGAGCTCTATTAAGGAACTCCAGTTTTAAACCATACAAAATCATAATGAGCTGTATTTTTCGCGTAAGCGCTGACGAATGATTTCGGCCAACGTATTAAAAACAAAAGTAAACATAAACAACACCAGAGCGGCCAGAAACAAGACCCGATAATGCGTGCTATCCACTTCAGATTCCGGCATTTCCACGGCAATATTAGCGGCCAAGGTACGCAAGCCCTGAAAAACACTTAAATCCATTACCGGCGTGTTCCCTGTCGCCATTAATACAATCATGGTTTCACCGACGGCACGACCCAAACCGATCATTACCGCAGAAAAAATACCGGGACTGGCCGTTAACAACACCACCTTAATCATGGTTTGCCAAGGTGTAGCACCCAAGGCCAAAGAGCCCACGGTTAAATGTTTGGGCACGCTAAAAATGGCATCTTCAGCGATTGAAAAAATAGTCGGTATAACCGCAAAGCCCATCGCGATACCTACAACCAGCGCATTACGTTGATCATAGCCGATACCCAATTCGGTTTTAAACCAATCGCGTAACGTACCATGAAACAAGAAAGCTTCCAACGGCACACTCACGCTAAAAGCAAACCAGCTGCTTAACAAAATAACCGGTATTAACAGGGCGGATTCCCAACCTTCAGGTATCTTCTGCAGAAAAGATTTTGGTAAATACTGCCAGGCGAAAGCAAACAACATAACTGCTAACGGAACCAACATCAGCAAGGAAAACAACCCCGCCAAATACTCTTCAATAATAGGTGCCAACCATAAACCGGCCAGAAAACCCAAAATAACCGTAGGTAACGCGCCCATTAATTCAATGGAAGGCTTAACGTATTGACGCATTTTTGACGTCATAAAATAAGCGGTATATATAGCGCCCATCAACGCCAAAGGCATGGCCACCAACATGGCATAAAAGGCCGCTTTTAACGTTCCAAAAACCAGCGGTGTTAAGCTGTACTTAGGCTCAAAGTCGCTGTTTGCTGAAGATGACTGCCAGATATAATCCGGTTTTGGATAACTTTCGTACCAGACTTCTTTCCAAAGCGAGCTTAAAGAAACTTCTGGGTGCTCATTATCCACTTTCCAAAAGCTTATTTTGCCATCATTAGACTCTACCAACACCGCATTGGCTCTGGGTGACATGGCCGCTGCAACAGGCTGTGAATTAGCAACCGTCTCCTTGATCATTTCCCGTTCAGAAGTAGAATGATAAACGCCCAGTGTGCCATCAGCATCAACCGTCATAAAACCTTTACGTCTTTGTTCCGGATTGATCGACATAACCGCTTTATCAGACACTTTAAATACTCTGATTTTTTGCATGGCAAAGTGGTTTAACTTGTCTCTCACCTTACTCCACTGAGATACCAAACCGCTGGAATCACCAATCATTAAGGACAGGTCACCATTTAAAAACGCGACACTGGTAATTTTTTGTCCGGCCTGAATAATATTTTGCTCCTGAACAAGCACAGGCGCACTTTTATCGTTAATATCAAACAAACCCAACTGTCCGTTACTGCTTAACAAATAAAGATTATGTTCCTCTTTATCAATTAAAATATCGGTGACATCCTTGGCCGCATAATCTAAAACCGCATCCGTTCGGGTTACCGCAGCTTCATCCGCGAACAAAGATTTTTCTTTTTCAAAATGGCTCAAGCGAATTTTATCGCCTGTTTTTGCAATGATTGTACTGGCGTTGTCTCCGATTTTAACGGCAATTTTTTCTAACGGCGCACCTGACTCATCTATCACCAAAGGCGCTTCGCCCATTGGGTAGGCTATTGAGGGTGTAATCAGGCGAACATTATTGGGATAGGTGACTTTATATTGATGTTTAACAATAACCGCTTTGCCATCAGACAAACCGTAAATCACAGCACCTTCGTTGTTGGGACTGCCTTGGGCAAAGCTTACAATATGAACGCCTTCTGGTATTTTGACGGCTTCATTTAGCAGTGTTTTTCCGGTCGCCACGGCAAAAAATATCACTTGCCCCGTATCAGTAAAACGGGCGGCCACTTCATTTTGCTCTTCCACCCCCAATAAAACCGTTTTGCCTAATGCCTGTTCAGGTACCTCATATTGACTAACGGCCTCAGCGGTTGCCGACAAAAATAGGGGAAAAACCACATACAGCAGATAAAAGAAAATCAGCGCGATAGCAAAGATCACACCGAGTCCACCCACGACTACACCGTAGCGAGCTATTGCGTCTTTTACCAGTCGCCAGCGCTCATGGACTCCACCGGATGTTTGGTTTATGGCTGAGGAATATTTTGATGGACTGTTTATTTCAGACATAGGGAAAATATAAAGATAGAAAGGTGACAATGATATAACAAAAATCAAAAAAAACGGCTGAGATTGAATAATCAAACCCCAACCGCCCTGTTTTTTGGCATTAACCTATGCACACCGAAAGGTGAATAATCAGTTAATCCAGACCAACATCCCTGTCGATGCAGCCTGATCTAACAACTCTTTAATCTGTCGATTATTTAAGAGTAGTCAGAACTTTCTCAACAATTTTTGCTGGTAATGGAATATAACCATCTTTTATGACCACTTGTTGACCGGCTTTAGATAAAACCATTTTTATAAATTCGTTTTCTAAAGGTGCCAATGGTTGATTGGGTTTTTTATTAACATAAACATATAAATAACGGGTTAATGGATAAGTGCCATTAAGCGCATTTTCAGGTTTTGCGTCAACAAAAGGTTGGCCTGCTTTTTTAGCCAATGGTACCATTTTAACACCCGAGGTGGTGTAACCCATGCCTGAATAACCCACACCATTAACTGATGAAGTAACCGACTGAACCACAGAGGCTGAACCGGGTTGCTCATTTACGTTACTTTTAAAATCACCTTTGCATAAGCCGTTTTCTTTAAAGTAACCGTAAGTACCGGAAACCGAGTTACGTCCGTATAACTGAATGCTTTTTGAGCCCCATGCTGTAACGCCTGCGTCACCCCATGTTTCAATATCAGTTTCATGACCACATTTACGGGTAGAAGAAAAAATGGCATCAACCTGCGGAATAGTCAGACCTTTAATGGGGTTGTCTTTATTAACCAACACGGCCAGCGCATCAATAGCAACAGGTACTGCGGTAGGCTTGTAACCGTATTTATCTTCGAAAGCTTCCAACTCGTCATCTTTCATTTCGCGACTCATAGGGCCCAGGTTTGATGTGCCTTCTGTTAACGCAGGGGGGGCAGTAGAAGAACCGGCAGCCTGAATCTGAATGTTGACATTGGGATATTCGCGGTTGAACTCTTCAGCCCATAGCGTCATCAAATTGGCCAGTGTGTCAGAACCCACACTGGACAAGTTGCCGGCAATACCGCTAGCTTTTTGATAGTCAGGTACGCCTGCATCAACCGTTTGTACTGCGTTTGCAGCACCACTAACCAATGCCGCAGAAGCAAAACCCATCGCCGCTATTAGCGATTTTGTTTTAAAAGATAATTTCATTGTCAAATCTCAAAGTTAATTATTGTGGAACTATTATGTACAGTTTACATAACAAGAATATGAATTTTTTATGACAGTATTATGACAATGCCATAATACTGTCTATATTGTAAATATTCACCTCCCCCTTTGAAAAAGGGGGATTGAGGGGGATTTATCTAATAAAATCTCCCCTAACCCCTCTTTTTCAAAGAGGGGGACTGAATAACTACTCTATATTCCTGCGCTCAACGCAGAAACTTAACACTCAATCAGAAGAATCTTCAGGAAAATATTTGGGGCAGGTAATATATAAAAGTTCGGCACTGTCTGCCTCGAGACAAGACCAGTCGTTGGGCATTTTCAATCTGACCAAAGCCGCTGTAGGTAACAATTTATCGTTATCCGGCAAGTGAGCGGCACCGACCAGATAAATCAGCAAATCTTCCAGTTCAGGGTTATGCCCGACCAGTAAAATCCGCTTGGCCTCCAAGGGACATTCAGCCAGTACCGTTTTCAGGCACTCAACCCCTTCTTGATACAAGCGCTTATCCTCAACAATAACCAATCCCTCAGCGGCAATCGCTTCATGCACAATAAGTGCGGTGGCAAGGGCTCTTTTGGCAGGTGAGCTGACTATCCAATCGGGTATAAGATGTTGTTGATGCAAGCCCTCGCCGAGGCGCTGTGCAGCCAGTTGCCCACGTTTTTTTAAAGGCCTGTCAAAGTCGTCAACAGCAAGATCACGAGCAGCTTTAGCATGCCTAAGCAACCATAATTCTCTGTTCATTTTATTTACCTGTCTATTTTTTTCGATACTTCTAAAAAAAGGATTACAATAGCAATTTATTGTTACAATGTCATTAAATCTTAATACTACCTTGTTATTATTAGTGGATTAATTATCACCACAACCCCACCTGGCACCAATCAATATGCCCTTACAATTTGATTTTCCCGCGAGCTTAACGGCTGAAAAATTTATTGCAAAACTAGGCAATAATACAGACGTAGAACTGGCTTCCAGACAGTATTCCCTCAAAACTTATTATGACAGTTTTGACTGGCGACTTTATAAAAGCGGTATCACTTGCGAATTTAACCGTTCAAAATCCGAGTCCCGTTTAATCCTGAGAAATTTCGATAATAACCTGATACTTGATAACACTGAAATCAAGGAAGTTCCGGCGTTTAGTCATCAATTCCAGGCAGAAGAGACACGCACCATTCTTGCTCCCTTATTGGAGATGCGTGCCTTATTGCCCGTATGCAATCTTGATTATGAAATTTATCATCTCAACATCATTAATAACGATAAAAAAACCGTCGCCCGCTTAATTTTAGAAGAACACATCCTGTTCAATAACCGCGTTACTTTGCTGCCGATTAAAGGCTACGACAAGGCTGCTGAACACATCCGTCAGACCCTCACCACCCAACTGAATTTAATACCCGTTACCCACTCATTGCTGGTTACTGCCTTAAAATTGCAAGGTCGCAAACCTAACGATTATTCATCAAAAATGGCTATCGACCTGGATCCGGGAATGCGTGCCGATATGGCTGTAAAGACTATTTTTAGCCACTTGCTAAAAGCCATTAAAGATAATGAACAAGGCACTATTGCTGATACCGATAGCGAATTTTTGCATGATTTTAGAGTCGCTGTTCGCAGAACGCGTGCGGGACTTAGTCAACTTAAAGACGTATTACCTGAAGTCATTAACGCCACTTATGCCGATTTTTTTTCCTGGCTGGGACAAATCACCAGCACTACCCGGGATCTGGATGTTTATTTATTAAATTTTGCCGATTTTAAAAACTGCCTGCCTGCTTCAATCCGCGAAGACATAAACCCGTTACATGATTTCATTGTCGCCAAACAGCAAAAAGCTCAAAAAGAACTGGCAAAAAATCTGCGCTCGCTAAAATACTTATCCACCCTATCTGAATGGGAAAGTTACCTTAAGGCACAGGCTTTTCTAAAACCGGTTGAAGCCAATGCAAGACTGACCATTAAACAGTTGGCAGATATAAGGATTATGAAAAGTTATAAACGGGTATTAAAAGAAGGCAATGCCATTACCGAAGAATCTCATGACGAATCATTACATGACTTAAGAAAATCCTGCAAAAAATTACGCTACTTGATGGAATTTTTCCAAAGC
>CAIMDR010000197.1 GCA_903839795.1 uncultured Methylococcaceae bacterium
ACATCGTGGCATTAAAGGGCAGGCGTAAAGCCTGCCCCTACAAAAAATGTCCCGGCTAAAGTGGGTAGCCAAAAGTAGGATTTTCCCAATCAAGCGATTGGATTCGTCTAATGGGTAAGTTCTTTCGCAGAAATCATCTTATACCTATCAACCATAAATTAATCTCCGTAGAGACGCGATTTATCGCGTCTAAATGGATAACCCGTGGGTTTTCGGTAGGGACACGATAAATAGAGACGCGATAAATCGCGTCTCTACGGTGACGACCTGTATATTGCCGCCCATGTGTGATTCATAGTTTAAGGTGATTTCCGGAGAATATTTTACCCATTAAAAGTAGGATTTTCCCAATCAAGCAAGCGATTGGATTCGTCTAATGGGTAAGTTCTTTCGCAGAAATAACCTTATACCTATCAACCATAAATTAATCTCCGTAGAGACGCGATTTATCGCGTCTAAATGATAACCCGTGGGTTTTCGGATGTAGGGACGCGATAAATCGAGACGCGATAAATCGCGTCTCTACGATGACGATACCTGTATATTGCTGCTCATGTGTGGTTATAAATCTTCGTGTTCTTCGTGTCTTCGTGTCTTCGTGGTGAAATGTCTTAACTTGACCACGCTTTACTTGAAATGAGCGCTTGAAAGGCTTGCAATAAGTATAGTGCGTTATTTCTGATGTTAAAATGAGTGGCATAAAAAGAATCACTCATTAATTTTTCTTCCTCAGAAGCATCGGCAGGTATATTTAATTGGGTCGGTCCCAGTAAGCCGGAGGGTGTTTGATCGGCAAGTTTTTCCCATTCTTCGATGCGTTTTTCCGCCGTTTCAAGGTTTACTGGTAAAGAGCCCATGAAACTGAGATCGCCACTGATAACAGCAAGAATACGCGGTAAATAACGCAGTACAGGCGCACTCACATTCCATTCTCCTACCGAGAATTCAGTTCGTTCCGGCGCACCAAAATCGTTTAAGTCTATTTTATTACCTCGTAAGCGCTTGATGAGATAAGGCTTTAAAGGATTTTGCATTAAAGCGAAACCTAAAGCCAACAACCAAAACGGTAAGCTTAGAATCAGTAAAAACAATCCGGCAAGGCGATTAAAAACGGTACCCAAACCTTTATTAAAGGGGGTAGTCTTTAAATCTGCCAGCAAAAATGTTTCGTTAATTTTAAGAATCGCCCCATTATCGACACGAATCAGATCATTGCCTCGAACGATTGCGTTACGCAATTCAACTAATTCACCAATATAACTATGTGGCAAGATAACCGAGGACTCGATGGTAACCCTGCTATCAATAATAACGTTATCACCAATAACAACTTCTCCCGTCAATTCAACCGAAGGATGCAAATGGCAATTTGAGCCAATCAAAGCAATACCTTGTTTTAAATTTTGCGGATAGGCTTCGGTATTGCGACCTTGAGTCAGTCCCAATGCAGTTTGGCGACCTGGAATTAATAAGGTATCAAGTCGTCCGGCAGCCGCATCAAGATTGGTCTGATGAAAAGCGGCCAGCGAATCAATTCTGGCCACACAACCGTTCACGTCCACCGTTGTTTTGGCGAACGCTATCGGGTTTAAATCAGTCCAGTTTAACGTTTCGATATCAGCATCAACCGCATTACGGCAAAGCAACATATAGGCATTTTCTTTGCCATACAAAGCTTGAACGCAAGGAGAGGTGGGTGATTCTGATTGTTGTAAAAAATATTTGATTGATCCGCTTCGAATAATATCACCACGCAAAATTAAGAAAGGTGATACTGGCGGGTTTTGCAGTTTGGATAATTCTTGTAAGGTTGACTCCTCACCACGACAGGTGCTGAAGGTTAAGGTCATGCCCCAACGCTCACCGTTGCCCAATATCTCTTTGACCTGTTCTGCAAATGGAGAAAGGATAATGTGCGCTTTTCGCACTCCTGCATCTACCAGAGCTTCCAGGGTATGTTCCAGAATCAGTTTCCCGGCTAACGGTAATAAAGCAACGCAGGTTTGATCGGTTAGCGGCAATAATTCCTGCCCTTTGCGATCAGCAAAAATTATGACATCCATCAGTAAGCTCCACGGCTTAATAATACGGCCGGAATAGTTTGTAGTAACAGTTTAAGATCAAGCAACAAAGATTGGGATTGTATGTATTCAACATCCAATTGTACTTGCTGCGGAAAGGGTATATCTGATCGTCCTGAAACTTGCCAGATACAAGTAATACCGGGTATGACTTCCAAGCGTTGACGATCTTGTAACGAGTATTGGTTTACCTCGGAAGGTAGTGCGGGGCGGGGGCCAACCAGTGACATATCGCCCTTAAGCACATTCCATAATTGCGGTAATTCATCAATGGAAGCCTTACGGATAAAACGACCTATCGGAATGATGCGCGGATCATTTTTCATTTTAAAAATAACGCCGCCGGTCATTTCATTTTGCGCTGTCATTTCTTTTAAACGTGCATCGGCGTCGCAATACATGGAACGAAATTTCCACATCGTAAACAATTTTCCCCGGTGGCCAACACGGGTTTGTTTATAAAAAACCGGCCCGGGGGAACTCGCATAAATCAGTAACATGATGATTAAAAATACCGGCATCAATACAATCAGTAATATAAGGGACGCAACTATATCAATCAATCGCTTGACCAGATAAGTGCCGCGAACCACGGTTAACCATAACAAACGTTTTAATTGTAAACGAAAAGAAACCTGTCCTTTAAAAAAGTTGATGCGACTATAACGATTTAATAATTCTCTTTGTAATGCCTGACTGGTTTGTTTATCACGCGCAGCACCGGCTGTCGAGTCCGGTTTAGAGCCTTTTTGCCTTTGTAACCATACCCGATAAAGAAATAAGGGGTTACCAATGATATAGCGTTTCCACATGCGACCGGGTTCTTGTATTAATCGCCAAGTCCATTCCAGACCGATTTCGCGCATCCAGACCGGTGCTCTCACTATGCGTCCCGAATAAAAATCGAATAAACCTCCAGTGCCCAAACAGACACTCGCGTTTAATTGTTCACGGTTACGCGCCAGCCATAATTCCTGTTTGGGAGCGCCAAATCCTACCAAGAGAATATCAGCGCCCGAGTTATTAATGTCTTCAATGAGCTCGGCTTCCTGTTCGCTATCAAAAAAACCGTCATGGACACCGGCAATAATTAACTTAGGGTAGCGTTGTTGCATGGCCTGAGCCGTGAGCTCGGCAACACCGGGCAAGCCGCCCAATAAAAATAATCGATGACCACCTTTAGCAGCACGTTCGCATAAGCGAGGAAACAGGTCAGTCCCGTTAATGTTGGACAGTAATGATTCATTGAGCATTCTACAGCCGATGTTAATCCCGATTCCATCCGGCAAGATTCTATCAGCAGCTTGTAAAACTTCCCGATAGGCTGTGTGTGTATAGGCAATGTTAAGACAGTCAGGGTTAACAAAAGCCAGCAAGGTCTGTTGTTTTTTCAGGATGCGCTGCTCGATCCAGTCCAAAGCTTCAGTCATCGTCGTATTGACAATATCAATCCCCCAAAAATGCAGCATTGGCGGCGTCTGTCTGGGTTCATTGCCTCCCATAATTGAGCCGGCTACACCGCGCAGACTGACCCCTATATGTTCTTTAGTGGTCGCACTATAATAAAATTCATGATCCGTCAACTGCTCATCATCGTAAGCCAAACCGATTTTCTTTCTGAGGGTATAGGGAGAAATGACGCCAGGTCTAACGCCAAATCTGAAAAAACCCTGCGCAGACAGTTCAAGTAATTCTTCAGGTAGTATTGCGCGAGGTCCTGCCCAAGCTAAATCGCCACGTAATACATTCAATAACACGGCAAAATCTTTGCCAGGCTTGGAGCCTGCAAAGCTTAAACGTTCAAATTCTTGTTGAAAATACCCTAGCTGTTTTTGTCGCTTAAAAACAAAACCGGTCTGGCTGTAAGCGAGCAAACCACGTAGAAATAATAAAGGCGATAAAAATAAGAGTAACAGCAGACTGGTCAATAGATCAAAAATACGCGGTAAAGCAGACTGCGCAAGGTACAGCAACGGCTGAAACAATCGGATATAAGTCGGCTTGGGACGCTGGCCTAAAGGCCCTGGTATTATTTGGATTGGCTTAGTCATTTCTATTTAAGTTTGTTGTCTGGGAGAACGCGGTTTAATGTGTGCAGGCACACCTACAGCCAGTGAATTGGCTGGAATATCTTGCAATACCACGGCATTGGCACCAATCACGACGTCATCACCGATATGAATAGCGCCTAAGAGCTTGGCACCGGCACCAATATCAACACGGTTGCCAATCACCGGTGCTCCGGCGATACCCGTGCGTTTCAAGCCGATGGTAACCCCGTTGCGGATAATGACATCATCACCGATAACGGTATCGCCACTAATAATGATGCCACCAAAATGTTCGATAATTAAGCGCTGTCCAACCTGCACTTCGCAAGGAAGATCAATGCCCGTTAAAATCTGCGACAGCAACTTTAGAATTCTATAGGCAAAAGAAAACGGTAAGCGTAACCAGCGCTGTTGAATAGTGTATCGCCAGCGTCCAAAACGATACACCAGCATGACACCTAAACCTTGCCGACTTAAATCGCCACCGTAGGTGTGCCAATCTTCGCGAATATGCTCAAACATAAAATTCACCAGGGTTGATGCGGAGAATTAAGGCCGCCCTGCGTCGCTTGCCAGGCTTGCTGCCAGAGTTGCACAATATGTCTGGATTCGGCCGCTTTTGCAGGAGCACGGGTTTTATTTCGCCAGGCACGTAAGCCATGCCAAGCCTGCTCAATAGCTTTTACCAAGCGGGTGTAAAGCAAACCATGCCACTTTCGATAATATAATAACTGACTCTGCATACGCCAAAGTGTTAGTTGTTTACCAGAGCTTGAAAACGCCAGTTCATCAACTGTTTCTGAAGAAGCGCCGCCAACATGGGTAATGACCAGATCTGGCCAGTAATAAACCTTGAACCCCGCTTGATAGATGCGGCGGCACAAATCAACTTCTTCGTAATAAAGAAAAAAACGCGGGTCAAACAGACCTATTTGCTCAACCAGGCTTCTGCGTAAAATTGCGAAAGCACCAGGTACCCAATTAACAGGCGTCATTTTTAAAGGATCGGCCCAAGAGCGATCAAAACGACCAAAAAAACGGGATTCAGGATAACGATTGGCCAAACCTGACAACGTTAAAGTGTCATTTAATAAAGAAGGAAACAGCCGCGCTGAAGGTTGCCAAGCACCTTGTGTGTCTTGCAAAAGACCGCCGCCCATTCCCGCATCGGTATTGTCTTCCATGTGTTTTAATGCACGCTCCAAGGTATCGGGTGGTAATTGCGCATCGGGATTAAGCAATACTAAATAACGTCCTTGCGCCAGCGTTAAAGCCATATTGTTGGCATTACCAAAGCCCAGATTAGTCTCGCTGGTAATTAAATTAACCTCTGGATACTCTGCGCGTATGATAGCTATTGAGTCATCGCGAGAGGCGTTATCCACCACAATGACTTCAAAATTGCCTGCCATTGTTTGCGCTCGCAGGCTATCAAGGCAAGAGCGCAATAGGGGTGAACTGTTGTACGTTACAATAAAAACCGATAAATTC
>CAIMDR010000198.1 GCA_903839795.1 uncultured Methylococcaceae bacterium
ATGCCTTTGCTGACATCCACATACAAGGTATTTTTGGGTGACACTTCCGGAAAAGTGTCTCTAAAAGCCTGCCGAAAATGTTTGATAGACTCATCCGTAAACGGAAATTCCCGTGCCGGGAATAATTGAATCTGATTAATTTTTTCCAGTGACCGTTGGCTTTCAGGATCAAACGTGCGAATCGATTCAATTTCTTCATCAAACAATTCAATGCGAAAAGGTAATTTGCTACCCATCGGAAATAAATCAACAATCGCTCCTCTAACCGCAAATTCGGCATGTTGATAAACTTGTGACACGCATTGATAACCGACGCTTTCCAGCTTGAGCCTATTCAGCTCCAGATTAAAATCATCGCCCACTTTAATAGAAAAACTATTGGCTAAAACATGCTCTCTCGGAGCCAGTCGATGCATTAACGTGGTTACCGAAACCACCAGGGCGCCCCGCTTTACCTGTGGCAATAAAGCCAGCGTTTTTAAACGCTCGGAAATAATTTCCGGCAATGGTGAAAAAACGTCGTAAGGCAAGGTTTCCCAATCGGGAAACTGCAAAATCGGATACTCGCCCTGCAAAAAAAACGCCAATTCATGCTCAAGACGCAAGGCCGTTTGATTATCCGGCGTAACGATCACAAACAGACGATTTTCATTTTTAATGGCCGAAGCCAACGCCAGAGAATCACCGCAGCCGGTTAAACCGGTCCAAATTACAGCCTGGTCTTTTGATTGCGGAACAATAGGGGAAAAAATTTGAGTATCAGCCATTTGGTAGCAGCTATCAGTAGGTTGTTAAGTTTAATTCTATTGAAACCAGTTTATCACTCGTTTCTTAAAGTTTTATGTATTGATGAATATTATCGTGTTGGTTTGTCTGTGTTTAATGCTCTGTTTAGTCGTGTGTGAGTTTGTAATTACTATTTTGATGGTGCAAACGCAAGAGATATAACGCCAGAAAGTTTAAAAATACACCGGCTATTATAACCACTGTTAAGTGGATGAAGGTTTTTTCTAATCTTTTGTTAATTTTTAAAGCCTCCCTAAGGTAAAATCTCACGATAATCATTATACAAAGCTTAAAAGATGAAAGTTAAGGAAAAAAACAATGAGTCACCCTATTAAAAAAGCTTCAACATTAAAAGAAGTTTACTTTTCATTTGATCCTGTGCGTGATCTAAGCACCCAAGAAGAATTGGATAAACTTTATGTCGATAGAAATAGCCATATTCGTGAACTGGTCACATTATCGCTGGACAGTGATTTAGAGCGTCAAAGGCCGGTGCATTTGTTATTTACGGGACACCGTGGCAGTGGAAAATCGACTGAGATTAACAAACTATGCAGCGAATTAGACGGGAAATTTTTTATCGTCAAAGTGTCTTTTAGCAACCGTCCAGACGTCGATTATGTCGATGTATTATTAAAAGCCGCCATGGCTTTATTTAAAACGGCAACGGATGAAGCCGTCATTAAAAAAGCCCCTGCACAAATCGTCGAAGCCTTATGGGATGATGTCAGTAAATTTATTGGCAGCAAGCTGTTTGGTTACCGCATCGACAGCGAAGAATTAAAAATAACGACCTCTTTTAGCGCCAAAGTGAACTTGTTAGCAACCGAATTTGAAGCCAAGTTTGAAACAGAACCGCAATCGCGCCAAGAATTTAAAGCAAAAAGTGAAAAGTTATTGGCGGAAATAATCGATAAAATCAATGTATTATCTGAACGCATACGCACTCACTATAACAGCCCTGTTTTATTTATTTTTGAAGACGCCGACAAAATAGATCTAAAAAATGCCAAGGAAATATTTTATCAGCACAGCAATACCTTGGTTAATATTCGCGCTTCGGCCATCTATGTCATCGATATTAGCTTACGCTACAACTCTGATTTTAATGCGACCAAAGCCAGTTTTTCGGAATTCCTTTGTTTACCCAATATCAAATTACTGACTAAAGATAATCAAGCGGTTATCGCTAATAGGGCTTTATTAGAAAAAATAATTGATTGCCGCGCCAAAAAACATCTGTTTGCCAATGATGCCAAAGCATTATTAATTACCGCCAGCGGCGGTTTAATTCGATCGTTAATTAGTTTAATACAAAGTGCTGCCTCAAGAGCCATTATTGAAAAAAGCGATATTATTAATAAAGTGCAGGTTGAACATGCCATCAATCGACAAAGAGGTGATTTTATTGCCA
>CAIMDR010000199.1 GCA_903839795.1 uncultured Methylococcaceae bacterium
CCAAGGTCGTCAAACTGGTTAATATTGCTTTTTGTTTCATAATGTTAGTCTCGGTAAATAATTAAAGTAAATTTGAATTTCGACAGGTTGTTTGCTCAATTCTTCATAATAAACATAACGATAATATTCAAACTCCCTTTTCAAAGGGGGGGATTGAATATTGACAACACAACAATAGTAATTATTGTTGTGTTAAATGAAGGCTGCCATCTTAACCCGAGATAGATAGCATCCCTTGAGGGAATGGTATCTGTAAAATCTCCCAACTTTAAATTGGCAGCCTCATTTAATTAAGTAAACAAAAAAAGACAATTGTATTTTTTCGCTTACTTGCTCCTTTTCTTTTAAAATAGTGTTTTGAACTCCGGAAGCCTTTTGCAAAAAAGACTACCTGTCTTTACAAAAAACATACAATTTTCAATTAGTTATTATTAGGTAAACAGGCTTGCTCGTGTGAAAACTATCCCATAAGTATCTTGCACGAAATAAGTTAAGCACATTACCACATTACCCACTGAATCCAATCCTTTTTAGCAGGATAGGGTTCTTGTAACTTGCTGTTTTATTGGGCATAAAGCTTTTGTAGATAGCTATGCCTTGAGGGAGCTGGAGTTTGATGTTCACGTAATTTTATGCACATTCCAAAGACCTGCTTTACCCAGTAATACGTAAGTGTAAGGTGGTCTAAAAATACTATTAAATGAGCCAGAAAAGCTGCTATGCAGCTAAAATTTAATAAAAAATTACCGTAATCTTTAAGGCAGTCTAAAAAATCATCAGAAAAGGTTAAAAATCTTTGTATCGGTAATGCATCCAAGTCTAAATCGTGAGTAAATGCTTTGCAATAAGTGATATTAATAGTAATTTCACATTTATTTCATTAATAAATTAAATATTAAGGTTTGTTTTTTATTTTTCTTACGTGAAAAAGTGTATCATTTTTTTGTAAAATACAAAAAAATTATTTGCATAAATGATTTTTTTATTTCTGATATTTCCGTTTTTTTTTAAAACGGGATTTTTGTGTCGTCATTATTTAAAGCTGAATAGCCGTAAAATTAAGGTGACAGAGTGGGGAAGGGCTATGGCTGTCAATGGTAAGTAAGGGCAACTATAGCGAGCAGAATTTGCCTGTTCGTAAGCAGGACCTGCATTTTGTATGTCATAGTTTATTTGATAAGTATTCAGCTCTCCTCTTTAGTATAAATAGGGGGAGGGGAGATTTTATTAGATAAATCCCCGTTAGCCTCAATGCCGTTAAGTTAAGCGCAAGTTACTTAAAAAAAACCGGAGTGCAATCGCTTCAGCTATTGCCAGTAAAAATAGCTAAAGCTGTTTTACTTCAGTTGTATGCTCAAATTAACAGCATTACCCGCGCCCACATTTTTCAAGGGCGAGCAAGGCGAGGGGGGCGGCATACTTACCAAAAATGTAGATATCTACACGAGTTTTTATATTTTAAATATAATGGCTTAAAAATAAACCGTAAACCCTCTTCGGTTGGAGAGAGCCTGTGAGTGGAAAGTTAAATATGGAACCGAGATCATCAAGTCAGGAACTGCACCATGAGATTTTTGGCTCAATTCTGGATAGGGTTGAGATGACCCCTTATTTATTATTATCGGCAGATAATTATCAAACTGCGCTTAGGCAGGCGACCAAAATGATGAGTAACCGGGGGTTTGATAGTGTTGGTAATGGCGAGCTACAGGAAAGCGAGCAGGAAAGGGCAAAAACTTACGTTTACCGAACCTACAATTATTTTTTTAACTGGATGTTTCCGTTTGTTAAAAAGCAACTTGAAGGACTTCTTGCCCTGAATTCCGGTAACGCTGATCTTTACCGCAACTGTCTGCAAGCCATTGGGCGGGTAGAAGCGATCTTGAATGATACCGATTTTCAAGACATAGCCAATCAAGATCCGAGGCATCTTTTCCTGTTGGCTTCTTCAAGAAAGTATCCGATGGTATTTGCCGGTTATCAGGGTAAAAATAGGGAAGTTCCGCTGGAATGGCAGCAAACGGCCTGCTCCATGCTAAAAATGGGTTACTTGATCAAGTCTATCGAAGAAGAGAGTCAG
>CAIMDR010000200.1 GCA_903839795.1 uncultured Methylococcaceae bacterium
AACCATTATTTCGTTTAAATTCATCTGATTTTCTATCCCCACCTTTTTCCAATTTACCAATTCTGTGGTTAAGCTGGGCTGCGATTTTCTGCTTAAAGTGCTCGCTACCTAAAACCCATGCTTTATTTGTTGCCTCACGCATTTGCATTAAACTGATTTCAGCTATCTGCCCGGCAATAAACTACGATATTGTATTTGTCTTGTTATCTCATCTTGCCCTGGTGCGTAATACATAATCATCCACCATGAGATGACCTTGCCAACCAGCCAGGAAGTTGCGTACATGTATGCCGTGCCGACCAGACTGATAGTCAAACACGAGAATAGGTGGCTCAGCCGTAAGCGCATTACTACGATATGCCCATAAATAGGCTTTTTTGGTTTTACCCTGCCCAGGGTCCAATTGCGGCACCGGGGGTTCAGCCGCATGCAGCACGTTACGTTCGCGTAGTAAATCCGATAGTCGATCCACCAAGGGCTGCAAGGATATTGCTGGCTGAAACCGTATTGCCGTCATCTGCCACCGTTTCCTCTGCTTTACGCGCCTTTAAAAAATCGCCAGTGATTTGTTTGGTGAAGTCTTCAATGCTAACGGTGATGGGTTCTGCTTGATTCGGTTGCAGGACTAATAAGCGTTGGTCATTGCGTCTTAAGATCAGCGCGATGCCATGCGTTGGAGTGGCTT
Source organism: uncultured Methylococcaceae bacterium (assembly GCA_903839795.1). Classification (GTDB taxonomy): domain Bacteria; phylum Pseudomonadota; class Gammaproteobacteria; order Methylococcales; family Methylomonadaceae; genus Methylobacter_C. The sequence goes on from CAIMDR010000200.1 coordinate 686, forward strand.
GCTGAGTGTCGGCTTGTTCGTCAGTGGCTGGTGACGGATTTGATTCGTTATCTGACTCAGTAATCGATGCGGATTGAATGGTTGTTTGTGAGGCTGGGTTGAGAATGGCCAAACGAGGCAGGTTTGCATTGGTAAGTTGTGCAATCGAAGATTGTTTCAGGCTGTTATTCAACCCGAAGCATTGCAATGCTTGCGGCAGATTCACCACCTCATAAGGCGATGGATATTGTTTGACCAGCAAGGCAGCATCGTGCAAAATACGATTCCGCTGACAAAAGCCCCCTGTAGTCCACACAAAATCTTCCAACTTCAATGGTTGAGCCACTGCATACCCTTAATTATTATTGTTAGTTTGACTTGATTCATAAGGGATGGCTTTTGGGTGGGTTTAGGAAAAGGTTGAGTTTTTTAGAGCAATTGAAGCAGGTGGCAACTCGCCAGGTTTTTTATGCACATTTCTAACTTATGCACCGTAAACAAAGCGTCATATAGATCGGCTATTATGGCGTCACTGGCATAAGCCCGGTGATTTTTAGTCTGTCATTAAGGATCGAGCATGAAATAACTTGACCATTTATATTCCCTCACCCCAGCCCTCTCCCAGAGGGAGAGGGAGCAAGACGCCTAAGTTATTTCTGCGCATTCCTAAGTTGGCTGTCAGCGGCCTAATCAGGTAATTACTGCTTGTAAGTATTTACCTTCCCCCTTTGAATAAAAAAAGGGGGTAAGGGGAATTTATCTAATAAAATCTCCCCTAACCCCTCTTTTTCAAAGAGGGGGACTCAATATTTAGCTCTGCTTTAGCTGTCACACTGGAATAGTGTGATTGCTTGGCTCATGCTGAGTAGGTTTTTTCAGCATGCCAAAGATATTTATTTGTTTAATTTAAATTTGCATTTAATGTAACTGTTTTTGAAACTTTTGTAATCACCCATTTGGGTGATAACGCACTTTAATTGTGCTATTTTTTAAAAGATTGCTGGTTATGCGGCATAATTGCCATACTATATTGGCAAATATTGAGATTGATAGTCGTTATTCACTTCCCCCCTTTGAAAAAGGGGGAGAGCAAAGCGAG
>CAIMDR010000201.1 GCA_903839795.1 uncultured Methylococcaceae bacterium
ACCGGCTTTTCATGTTGACCATATCGCGGTTGGCTGATGCTTCTGTTAGGTATTTTATCACCGCCTCAGCCCACGACCTTTCTTGCTTGACCTCTAGTTTGTTGACTTTCCAGAGATTTGCTTTAAGCGTGTCGTGCAATTCCTGCGCTGCTTCTCTGGATGCAGTCCCAGCAGATCGGCGTATTCTTTCGAAACCTTGGACGTTGATATCAATCCAATAGGTTGCACCTCTTTTGTAGATTCCCATTGCTCTATACTCCTTATAGGTTTACCTTCTCCGTTATGGTACAACCCACGCAAATAGCATTCAATGTCCTGTTCTATAAATAAGACACGACCTCCGCGATTGAGTTTAGCCGATGGCAATTTACCTTCTCGAGCTAGTTTGTAGATCGTAGCAACTTTCATCTTAAGTAATATCGCCACCTCAGTCGCAGTGAGAACTTTCATTTTAACAGCTCTTTAATTTAACGTTACTTCGTTTAAGAGCAAATTTAGATAGTGTAACGCCTTCTTAATATCACCAGCTTTGTCGCCTTTGTGCGGATATCTCCACAGGTATTTTAAGACGTTACCAACGTAAAAAGCCTCGACAGTTTTTTGATATTCGCTTTTGTCTAACCGCGAACACCACAAATCAATAATATCCATCAGTTCATAGATACAGGCCGAATCGCCGGCACCTGTAACCTGGTAATAATGCGGTATTTCGCTCATTTATTCAGCCACCATAAACTACAGAACAGTGATAGGATAAAAACGATTTGTAGTAGCTCCATCACTCAGACACCATACCTAAATGCTTCATAATAATACAGCGTGCTAAAAACTGCATCGTCAAGCCACTACCATCAGACGCTATCTTTAAGCGATCCACTATCTCTTTAGTCAGATACATATGGCTACGGTCGTAATTTTTAGGTTCAAGAGATGTTACTTTGATCGGGGTGGTTAGTTTTTCTTCTGTTACTGCCATTTGGTTTACTTTCTCTGTAGGTTGATCGATAAGTGTTAAGCCGTTGCATTTTACACAAGAAATATACTGGTTAGAGGTTTTAGGTTTCGACTTACGTAAAGCGCAAACACTGTCATCCGTAGTTTTCATCTGCCACCTCTCACACCAGTATATAAATTTCATTCAATTATTGCAGTGAGACGGAAATTGCAGTACTAAACTTCAACCGGTAGTTGGTGTATTGACTTTCAATCAATGGCCCATCTATGCCATCTACCATTAAATCGGCGATGGCAGATTCTGGCTTCCAGCAATGTAGCAGTGCTACCAGACTTGCAAGTAGCTCTCCTGCCTGTTCACGTATGCGATAACGAGGCAATGTTAAATCAATATGCCAATGCTGCGAAAAGCCTACCAATTCCGATCCGCTGCGGTTTTGCGCTTGTGTGCCAGCGTGTATAATAATCACACCTGGCACGTTCATTTTCACTTCATCCGATTCAAGATAGACACCGCGTAGTTCTGGCAGGTTTGCCACGATATAATCTTGAATTTCGTTTGCTACTTTAAGCATTTTTTTTGGTTCTTTCTGAATACTGATAATTCTTTTCAAAATTATCTACTTCTTTTTCATCCCAAACAGAGGCAATGCCTTTACTGCCAATCGTCAGAGGCACAGGAAATCCAACCGCCTTGCTCATTGCACGAGCTTTATTGATTGAAATCTCGTATTTTGCAGCAATTTCTTTTAGTACTATTTTGTTTGCCATTTTTTACACTCAGTTAAATGTTGAAAAAAAATGCTGTTCCCTTACTTTCTCCCCAGTTTTGGACAGTAAGGGTTGTTACTCCACGTCTTACAGCTTAACGCATCCGGTACAATGCTTTTATGCACATGGCTTAGACTGGAACTGCTACATTGCGCCGGTATTGTCTATAAGGAATAGACCAAGGAGAGCAGCCCAGTTCTAATCTAGAAAAAAATGCGTGGCTTTTACACCACGCAGAGATGAAGCACCACCTAAAATATATCTACAAAGCCGTCCGGCAAGCAGTATGGTAATTCGTCTTTAACTTCGTCATTCTTATTCCATCTACGATCTTCACGAACTAACTTCTCTGTCTCTTCGTCAATCTCTTCAGATCCACCGCAATAATAATTGCTGTCGTGAT
>CAIMDR010000202.1 GCA_903839795.1 uncultured Methylococcaceae bacterium
TATTATCAATAAGTAAAAAATACTAAAAATTCTTATGGGGTGCGGAATGTCGGTTATACGGATAGATTTATTTATTTTAAATAATATAATCTTGTATGAAAATATTTGTTCTTAATGGATGTTGTAAATCTTCACATTGACCTTGGTTATCGTTTTACGACCGAGGACGATGATATGGACACTTAAGAGCCACCCAATCCAGATTTCCGAATGACAATATACCTACAAGAGTTGATATTCTTGTTTCGTGTCACTTCTGTTTCTGAGCCTTGCATTACCTATACAACGCCGCCGTATGTGGCGTAATCGGATCAACCGGTTACCCCAATTAAATTGATTTGGACAACAAAACACTGTGACTTAAAGAAAAAACCATGACAAAAAAATATATATTAGTACTTGGTCTTTTTATTATTTGTACGTTGTTCGCTCTTAATGTATACACAGAAAGCATTAGCAAACAAAAAAAACAAGAAGATAAAGCGTTGACTACACAGCCTGCAGGTACAAACTTTGATCCCTTCAAGCAATTACGTGAAGAAGTTGCCAATGTTGCGGCCTCTGCTTTGCCGGTGTACCTTGCAAAAATGCCCAAAGAACATATAAACGACTTTGGCTTTCAGTCGTTAGAAGACACTTTGAAAGCGACTTTATTACCGCCGATACCGACTTTTCAGCCGAATAGAGATGCGAAACGGCTAAATCTCAACGATATCGAGAAAAGCTTAGATGAACAACCAGTTTTCTGGTTTGTGCCTATTGCCGTTAACGATCACATTGCCTGTCTGATACATATTCACTCGGATGAAGGCAATCAACTAAAAGCCGTAATGTTTGGAGATAATTACAGAGCAAATAGAATCGAGTCTGGATTGCGTTTATTAGGATGGCCTAAATTTAACGGCTGGCAAAATTTACGCTTTTTATCTTTTTATGAACCTACTATTGATCTACTCCTTAATCAAGAGAAGAAAGAGCAGTGGAAATGGATAAACTTGAGAGGAACATCAAGTGTATCCCCTATTTTTCTAAAAGAGGACGAAATATCTCAGCTTCTCAATATCATCAAGAAAACCAAAGTACTTGACTCAAATTCTAATTAAAAATAGTCAAGTTCGAATACGTTTACTTGCAGGATATTCAATCTATCCAGGAAGAAAAAAGCAGGATAGAAGCTGAAACAGTTTTTCAACTTTTACAACTACGAGCGTTTTCACCAGTCGCTGAACTACAAAACACCTGCTCAGATGTATTTTCAACAGTTAGTAGATGACTGAAGTAATAAAGCACTTTTTTATCAACCTAGTTCTGTCTTAAATTTTTTAAGATTTTGGTCTTGACAATGGGGAGTAGCATGAAATGTTAAATTGGGATGCAAACATGAGAAACATTAGCAAGCAAGTCGTCTTCTACATAGCTCTTATATATTTCGGCTTTAATAATGTGTATGCGGATAAAACGCTTGAGGTGCCAAATAAAGATCAGCAAGTTTTTTCCGATAACTGGTGTTGGGCTGCCTCAAGCCAGGCAGTTCTTTCCTATACTGGAAATGAACCTTCTATGTGCGCGATAGTGAATTTTGCAAGAACACAGGATAGCCGCTTTGGATCAGATGATTGTTGCAATAAAGTCTTTCCGTTAAGACCAGTATATCCGGCTCCAGGAAGCGATAGCTGTGATAAGGGGAATTACATATCGGGAACAGCAGGATCGGTCCAAGCAGTGCTTTCCCATTATGGCGCGGAGAGCGAGAGTTTTTCACGAGCCTTGAACTTCAAGGAGGTTCAAGATTCTATTGACGACGACAGTCCTAGCGTTCTGGGAATGATTAGACGAGACGCATCCGGAACAGCTACGGGGGGTCATGCTATTGTCCTTCGTGGATATAGCGGTTCCGATATGACAGATGTAATGGATCCGTGGGGAGGAAAAAGAAATATACAATCCCACAGTGATTTGACTTCTAGATATTTAGCAGGTGTATGGGAGCAGTCATTAGTTGCTAAACCAAAAAAGATAACATTTGTGGTGGACGATACAGGGAGTATGTTGGATGACATTGACGCCGTAAGATCCACGCTACATAATCAAATTACACAACTTAAAACTGATGGCAAGTTCGTCAAATATGCATTGATTACTTATAAGGACAATGTGACCTTTCGTGGAACGACGCTGAAACCTGATGAAATTGATACTTGGGTCAGCGGGCTTAGTGCTGACGGAGGTGGTGACTGTCCCGAGGAGGGCTACGGGGCTCTCGATATGGCTGCTGATAAGGCCAAAGACAGTGAAATATGGTGGATGACGGACGCGGATTCGCATGGAGGTTTTATCAGGATGCTTGCTTCGCGGGCTCGTCTATTGCTCGCTGGAAACACACTTCATTCGACGATTCTAGGCTCGTGTTCAGGTGGTTTTGCCGCCGTCGCAGGTGTTGAGTCCTCAAGCCAACCACGTATCAGCTCTCAAAACGATAGTGTTCCATACAGCGGCGCTTCAAACCAGTCATTAGGTCCACTGTTTTCAGCTTTGGCTATCGAGAGCGACCTGAATGCATTTACTGCAGGTGAAAATTTATCAGGCGGCACCGGCGGTCTTTTTTTTGCCGTTACTGGAACAACTATTCAAAAAGCCACGGACGCTGTTTTGGAGGAAATGCTATCTACAGCACTCATTCAACGCCTGAAATTATCTGCTGGCAATCATGACACCTCTGTGCCAGTGGATGAAAGCGTTACGGAGATCAAGTTTCTTATTAATATCCCATCCAGCGGTATGGGTACCCTAACTGTTAAGGATCCGGATGGTGTCACTCTTAATGCAGGTACCCCAGGCATCGAAGAGATCGTAGCGGGCGACAGCCGCATGTTGCTCGTAAAAGCCCCTGCACTCAAAAAAGGTACCTATGTCATTTCTTCTTTCTCGGATTTGGAATATCTATTAAGCGTTTCCGGGGTATCGGATTATGGTGCTACGTTGATTGGAGATACTACAGCGGGCATTGGCAAGACATTACCTATTCAATTGGCAATACCGGGACTAAGCCCCCCAAGAGGCTTTGTTGGACCAGGACCCAACGGTCCAGGTGGAATAATGTCTACAATTGTTCTCCCAGCTTTGACTCCACCTCCATTCAACGTCACGAATTTGCAGTTCTTTGTTATGGGCGAAGATGGCTCTGGACAACGGGCGGTTACATTGTTTGATGACGGTTTGCATAACGATAAGCTTCCGGGTGATGGAATTTATGGCGGTACGCTAGTCCCTGATATTGGGGGTAAATTTCGAATTGGCGTAACAGATGGCCTTTCGTATTATCGTGTTACCAAGTTACTAGTCGTTTCCGGCTCGGTGGCAATTCAGGCACCAGATGACGTTGTGGTTGCGCCAGGCAAAAATTTCGACCACCTGTTCAGTGTTCAAAACTTAGGTACTGCAACTCGTACCTATGATTTGGTGAGTACAACGAGCGCGGGCTGGGAAAACGTAGGCACGATTGTTACGCCGCTGACTATCGATCCGGTAGCCACAAAAACCTTCAACGTGCCGGTGACTGTACCGCTCACTTCTGTTGATGGTGATTCAAGCACACTCACACTAACCGCCGTTGCGCAGGATGATCCATCTGTAATCGACTCAGTATCGGTAAAGACGACGGTATGGACAGGCCCATTGTTGCAGGGACTAAACCCATCCACAGTGCAATGGAATCAGGAACTCACACTAACCGGTAGCGGGTTCGGCAATGATCTCGGTGTCGGAAACCGGAGTACCAACCTTCAAAACGTAACAATTGCCGGTCAACGTGTACCAGATTCCAACATTATTCAATGGCAAAACACATTAATCAAAATACGTATTCCAGGGTCGACTAATAGTGGGTTGATCACGGTAACAGCCGGTGGTATTCAGAGCAATTCGCTTGAACTGGTTGTTCTACCTACTTCTAATCAACCACCTGTTGTCAATGCCGGTCCTGATATCCAGGGAACGATAGGTACGAAGGTAACGCTGCAAGGATCTGGGTGTAAAACAGCGTGGAAAAATGTCCAGGGGATCGGGGAAAACAGCGTCAAAAACTGTCCACCCTGATATGTGTCATGATCCGGTATTTTACCGGAGCAACCTTGGATGTTATTTATGGATTTTATTGCCGAAATTAGAA
>CAIMDR010000203.1 GCA_903839795.1 uncultured Methylococcaceae bacterium
ATATTTTGGAAACAGGTAATGATTCTTATCGACTTAAACAACGTAAAAAGGAGCTGAAAATGGAATAATCTTACTTTCTTTCTTTCTGGACATTATTCGGCGCTGTTAGGTGGATACTTTTCAACGCTGATTGACAAGTTGTGAAATGTACTGTTCGGCAATTTCCAGCAGATTATCTTTGCTTAAACGGGCCAATAATTGCCCCAACTCACGATAATCGGCATGACTCATAATGATCAGTTTATGGCGGGCATGAAAATGAGTCAGTTTTTGAGCAGAAAGACCTTCTGCCAATAGCTGTTGCCAGCGATAGAGTACATAAACCCGCTGGATAAAATTCTCACGCAAGCCGGGATCGCCAAGACGTCCTTCTTCTTCTACCGGCAACAACGGATTATTACGCATCATTTCCTGTGCGAAAATACCAAAACCTTCCCGATGCGGCTGATTGCCAGAGTAAACCTTAACACGCTCCATACCACAGCTGGGTGAATCCTTTTTTAAAATATAACCGCATAACCCGGAATGACACTCTTTTTGTTGTGCAGCAACGTCAAGTAAACGCTTTGTCAAATCCAGTTCCGGATTTTTAACCCCCACGCAACGTACGATATCATCGGTTTTTACCAGATGAATGGTAGGCCGGGGTATGCCTAAACCAATCGCCACTTCCGGGCAAAAGGGGTAAAAGTCAAAATATTCGCTCAGTGTACCGACAATGTAGGCATCACGTTTGTGACTACCATCAAAACGGACTTGTTCACCCAGTAAACAACTGCTAATGCCGATAGGGATTTTTTTTATCATATCTGTTGTTGGGGATTTAAATTTTTTCAGTTGATGCGGTAAAAGTTTGCAGCTTAGGGATTGCTTGTAATTATTCAGTTCCCCTCTTTGAAAAAGAGGGGTTAGGGGAGATTTTATTAGATAAATCCCCCACTGCCCCCTCGCTTTGCTCTCCCCCTTTTTCAAAAGGGGAGGTGAATGTTTACAATAGCTTTGATGTAACGTAGTGAAATCGAGGTATTCGGAGCTAATAAATCATCGATTCCGCTTTGCTGTATCGAGGCTACTTGCTCTCGTTCCGTGTGCCGGCAACCCTTATTCCGGCAGTTTCTGGCACTCAATCTGCTTACTGAATTCGGGAAAGTCAAGGTAAGAAAACTTGATGATTGAGTGTCCGTTAAATCCGTGTCATCTGTGTTCTATTTTTTAATTGACGAGATTTTAAATTTTTCAACCGATTGTTTGAAGTGCTTAAAATCATCCAAACCTGCATTTTTACCGTAACGTAACTTGATAAATAAATGGGTAATTTGGTCTATGGACGCGGCTTGTTCGGGTAATGTTATTTTGATTCTCTCGGCAAAATCTTTTGCGCCTTCACATTGCCCTTTGGGTAGTCCGCATTTGGCCAGTTTTTTACAAAACCGGTTATACATACGCAAGACCGGATCAATGGCTTGTTGTTTTTGATATAACAATAGCCAACTCAGCAGGGCGGTTATCAAGCCAATGCTGCCAATCATCCAGTAAATCATGGCTTTGATGTCAGTGATGCCTAAGGATGACAAGAAGCTGGATTGGTTTTTGTTATCGTAGTTGATGACCCAGCGTTGCCAGTGGTAATCAATATTACTCCACAATTGACGGGTCTGTTTTAGCCAATTAAAAGCCGTTTGTGCAGCGGCACCGGTGGGTGCAAAACTAATAATGCCGCCGGGCATAAGCTGATCACTATTGATATTTCGCTCGATTCTTTCCGGTGCAATAGCGGCTGTGGGATCAAAGCGAACCCAGCCTTTATTTTCCAGCCAGACTTCTGCCCAAGCATGGGCATCCGCTTGGCGTATTTCCAAAAAATTGCCGACTTTGTTCCACTCACCACCCTGATAACCGGTGACCACACGGGCAGGAATGTTGGCAACCCGCATCAAATAAACAAAGGCGGCGGCGTAATGGCTGCAAAATCCGTAACGGGTTTCAAACAAGAAGGTTTCAATCGGGTTTTCTTCCATCAAGGGTGGCGTTAAGGTGTAATGAAAGTCTTCCTGTCTAAAATAGGTTAACAACTGCCTAATAAAATCATCCGGTGAGCTGTCAAAGCCGTGCAATTGTTTGACCAGTTGTTTGATTTTAGCGGATGGCGGGTTGGGTAATTGCGTGGCGTCCTTATATTCTGTACGGGTAATAAAGCCGGTGTTGTAGTTGAGATAAGAGGTGATTTTGTACTCGGTACGTTTATCCGGACTTTCTGAGGTAAGCAGTTGATAATTGGCATTTTGGCTTAACGGTAAGGCATAGTCTGCCGGCATCTCCAGTGCAAAAACCCAATTTTTATTCTGCGGCTCCATTAACAGGGTGTATTGATAAGGCGATCCGGTAAAAACGGGTTTGTCTAAAAACTGTTTAAACCGCAAATCGGTTGCCTGCGTCCACTTTTTGCCATCGGTATACGACAAAACCGGCCCGCACCAATAGCGTTGACTGGGTGGCGGCAAGGCTCCCGTAAATTTAACCCTGAAAACCAGCTCGTCCGACATGCCCAAATCACTGATAGAGCCGGGCTCCATGCTATCGCTCAAACCCGCTTTAGCTTGGCGTTGCTCGTTAAAAAACATCCATTTGGGCGCTTCAATTCGGGGAAACAGTATAAATAAAACCACCGCCATGGGGATGGCCTGAAGCAAAATAATACCGGCCGTTTTTAAGGCGGCGAAGGGCTTCGGCTTGCTGCTGTTGATACAAACCAGGGTCGCTAACAGCACGCAGCAAACAAACAAAATATAAGCGGCCATCAGCAGGCTTTGTTGATATAAAAACTGTGAAGCCGCAACGACAAAAGCCAGATAGGTGATCAGATAAAGCTCACGCTCTGATTTAATCTCTAATAATTTAAGGCCCAAGGCGGTGACAAACAGGCGGGTTCCTGCATCCCGTCCCAATAAACCGTGATGCTGGCTATAAATCAAGACCAGTCCGCAGACGGTCAGAAAAAAAAGTATCAGTTTATTGGGTAGCCAGTTTTGTTTCCAGATACCGATAAAACGCCAGCTTAACAGCACATAAAAAAAGGCGAACAAGGGTAGCGGAATATTTTTGCTATGCGGAAAGGCAATCAGCCCGATAGACGCCAGCAAAAAAATTAAAATGCTTTTGTTTGGATCGCTGTGCATATTTTTAAAACAAAGCCAGTGCTTCCAGACACTTTCTGCTGTGACTAATCCCCGTGTCGGGCAACAGCTTTAATCCGGGCAAAGAAAAACCATAAGCCATGCCGATACGTTCGGCATCAATCACCCAACGGCATAGCTGGCTTAAGCGCTCTTCGGTGTTATGTCCGGGGGCATTTTCGTAATCCAGCCAAATTTCCGCTGAACTGTCACCCCCATATTGTTTGCTAAATAACCCCAGGCCTTTGGCAAAGGCTTTCCAGTGTATTTGTTTGATGGAATCACCTGGCAGATATTCCTTTAAGCCGTAAAAATCATCAACGCCCTTCTGGCTAACGCCTTGCTTGGCTTGGGCTGAAGGCGTTTCCGGGAAAGGCAGTTCTTGCAAAGAAGGTTTTGGATAAACCAGTGCTTTAAGCGTAAACCGGACCGGCGACCAAACCCGAAATAAACCCAACGGATAGGTACTGGACAAGGTGACTGTACCCGCCGTGTGCCAGCCTCTTTTTTGGGTGAGCGAATACAAGGTTACGCAGGTTTTGCTTTGCGGCTTTATCGTCAGGCTTTCGGGTTGTTCCAATTTAATTTGTAAATTAAAGCGCTCCACATTGACCGGATTATTGATATAAATAGTAAACCCTGCCGCTTCTCCGGCAAAAACCGCCTTAGACTGTCCTTTTTGCAACACCAGACCGGCCAACGCTTTATAGCTGTGTAAAATGGTAATAAAAAAAATACCGGCTAAGAGAAAAGTCAGTAAATAGACCAGGTTATTGTTATAACCGACATTCCGCACCCCATAAGAATTTTTAGTATTTTTTACTTATTGATAATA
>CAIMDR010000204.1 GCA_903839795.1 uncultured Methylococcaceae bacterium
ATAGCGCCCAGCAAAACCGGCATAGCTCTGTGCCTGGATGCTAAAGTCATGCAAACCAGTTGGCTTTTATCGCCAATTTCCGCCGCTGCAATCAGGGCAAAACTGGTCGCAGCTGTCGCTGACAGCTCGGTAATATTGCCGGTAGCCAGTAACGATAAAAAGCGTTCTACTGAGATATTAGCAACGTTGGAAAAATTATCGGTAGTTAATGCGTTTAAAAAGCGTTGCAAATTGTTTTGAAGCGTGTCCATTCTTGTCCTTTGATCTTGCTCCCTCTCCCGCTGGGAGAGGGTTGGGGTGAGGGGATATAAATGGTCAAGATTTCATGCACCCCTAATGAAAGTCGTATTAGCCGAGCATGTTATCCAAAACCATCATAATAATGAAGCCTATCATCAAAGCAAAGGTTGCATAACGTGAACGTCCGTCCGAATGCGTTTCAGGAATAATTTCTTCACTGATAACAAAAAGCATGGCACCGGCGGCAAAGCCCATGGCAATCGGCAAAATAGGTTCAAAAACCGTCACCATGGTGATGCCCAGCAACCCGCCCACCGGCTCAACCAGACCCGTTAAGGTGGCGATACCGACCGCTTTCCATTTATTGTAACCCAAACCCACCAAGGGCAAGGCAACAGCCAAACCTTCAGGAATATTTTGCAAAGCGATGGCGATTGCCAGAACGATACCGTTTTTCATTTCACCCGAACCAAAACTGACACCCACAGACATGCCTTCAGGAAAATTGTGGATGGTGATGGCAATAATGAACAGCCAGACTTTTTTTAAGGAAGACAATTGCACATCTGAAATTGAATCAAAATGCACATGCGGCAGTTGGCGGTCAGCGTAATGCAAAAACGCGGCACCTATCAACATGCCGATGGAAACAACATAAATGCCTTTTCCCGGCCAAATTAAATTGCCGTAAGTAATGCCTGGCACCAGCAGGGAAAATGCAGTTGCCGCCAACATAACACCGGCCGCTGCCCCCAACATGCTGTTAAATAAATTCCGTGAGATATTCTTAAAGAACAAAGCAGGTAAAGCGCCCACGCCGGTAGCCAAACCCGCTAAAATACTGGCCAAAAAACCGACAACAACAATCTTGCCAAAAGCCACATACAAAAAACCAAAAAAGACCAGCTGCGATAATAAAAACAAGCCGGCCAAAGTTGCCCAGCGCTTGAGTGGCGGCATTGCCAGCAATTTTTGATAATAGTCGCTATCTTTTATCCGGTCTATTTTGATTTCAAAATAGTATTGCAATTTTGAAATTGTTCTCGTTGTTATTGTCATAATGGCTTACCTATGTCAGCAGTTGTTAGTGGTTGCATGGCATTATAGCCAAATCCCCATTTTTATGCGGTTATTATGTTGATTGCCGAGCAACGAGGTTGGCAAAGGGCTTATTCTTCCCACTCCCGTTGTTTTGGGCCTGCACAGATACCATCCCTTCAAGGGATGTTATCTGTATGGGCATACAGCAACGTGAGTTGGAAATTTAGTTCATACGGATAATAACCCTTAATCCCTTAAAGAGATGGTATCCGTTAGCATCGAAATCATTTATCTGAAAACCTGTACATTCAAATCATCTTAATGATAAAAGTCCTCGCCAAAACTTATGGTCCGCTCATAAATCAGGTCATAAACCTCATCGCATTTATTATTAAAAATAGACTTATCGTAACTTTCAGGCAAGTCTTTATGCAGGGTATTCTTAATAGCCTCTTTTACCTGCCCTTGTTCCTGTCGGTTTTTGTACCAAAACGGCATTTCTGCACTCAGTTTTTTAAATTTCAGCAATAAATCCTTGGCCGCATTTTTAACAGAGATAAGCTCATCCACCGTCAACTTTTCCTTATACAACAAATCAAATAATTCCAATTCGGTTTCAGTTAAACCTTCGACAATATGCCGCTGCTCTTCCTGAGACAGATCGTCTTTAAAGCTATTTAAATCTTCAAAGGATTGTTCCGTTGTCCGCCCACCTGAATTGTATTCGTTAATAATTCCCTGCAAACGCTCGATAAAACTATTACGGGTATGATTGACCTCCAGTAATGCCTGCAATTTTTGTTCAATAAATTCACGTAAATGCGCAACTTCCATATTTTTTAGCGGCGACTCTTTAAATTTGGTTTGCAAAGCCTCAAAATCCAGTGAACCGACATCAATTTCCTTTTCCCTGCTGATACGGTAACTGATCCAGTTTTCCTTGACCTTTTCATCAGTCAAAATGCTTTCATCCAGCAAATCGGCAATGCGTTTTTTTGCCTGCTCAATATTGCCATGATCAACATTGGCATCCACACAGCCCCGCAGAAATTTAAAAATCGATACCCATTGCCGATCAGTTTGATTGTCATTCAAAATATCAGGTTTACACGCGTCGTATAAATTATCAATGGTATTTTGATAGACATTAAATTGCTTGCGATACTCGTCATTGGCTATTAACTTGTCTGTATACTCATCAAACAAACCAATCTTGTTGAAGTTGTCGGTTTCATAACGAATCTTGCCTAAATTAATATCCAGCGATAAGCAATAATCAGCACCTTGTTGAATGGCACTTTTAAGTAACTGGAATAAAACCGACTTATCCTCGGCTGCCACTTCCTGGTCTTCTGAATCCCCCGCATCCTTTCGGCGGCTGTAATCTGCCAGCGCCTTATTTAAATGTCTAAACACATTAAAATAATCCACGATAATGCCGCAGGTTTTGCCGCGTGCAGTCCGATTGGCGCGGGTAATCGTTTGCATCAAGGTGTGATTTTTCATTGGTTTATCAATATACAACGTAGACACCGTAGGCGCATCAAAGCCGGTTAACCACATGGCACACACAAAAACCAGTTTCAGCCGATGCTCGGCATCTTTAAAATTATCCTCAAGCGTCAAACCGTTCTCATCCGGTTGGTTCATCCGCTTGCGATGGCGATCAACATCCAAACCTTGTTGCTTAAACTTTTCATTCTCGCCCGCTTCCTCACTGATAACAACCGCCATATCAACGGCTTTCATGTTATCCCGGATGCCTTTTAAGTAGATTTTTCGGCTTTTATCCTGACATTGGGTGATTTGTTTATTCAATGCTTGAATTTCCGCTTTCCATTGCAACTCAACCTTATTAAACATTTTTACCGCAGTATATTTATCCAGACAAATCACCATCGCTTTGCCTTGATAACCCCGCCTCGGAAAGTGCAGCACAATATCTTTGGCAATGGTATTCAGCCGGTCATCTGCCGTTAACACGCTGACCATGGACGCATATTTATTCTGTAAACGTTCAATTTGATGATCGGTTAAATTCTCATCCTCAAAAATCTCGCATAGCTCATCCTCCAGATCGTCATTTTGCACGCAAACTTCTGGAAGTCGCCGATCATAAAACAGTTTAACCGTGGCCTCATCCTCAATGGACTGCGCAAAATCATAACGCGACACGTAATCACCAAACCATTCCTTGGTTATTTCATCCCGACCCAATAACGGCGTGCCGGTAAAAGCCATGTATTGCGCATTCGGTAACGCCCTACGCATATTTTCTGCCAAATTATGGTATTGGGTACGGTGCGCCTCATCAACAATCACGATGATGTCATCCCGCTCCGACAATAGTGGATAAGGCTTACCGGCTGGATAACTGAATTTTTGAATCAGGGTAAAAACATACCGTTTGTTGGAACCTAAAAACTCCCGTAATTGCTGACCGTTTTTGGGTCGACTGGTTTGGCTTTCGGTGGTGGCACCGGTATTCAAAAAGTTACGGTAAATCTGCCGATCCAAATCTTCGCGGTCAGTGACAATTAAAAACGTGTAATTGCCGTTCAGTTTCTGAAAAATCTTGCGGCATAACAACACCATTGAATAACTTTTACCGCTGCCCTGCGTATGCCAAAATACTCCCAACTTGCCATCCCGCCGGGTTTCAACTGAAGTAACCCCTTTATTCACGCCAAAAAACTGATGATTTTTGGCAACGACTTTGTAACCGTGGTCATGATAGAGAATAAAATTTTCGACATAATCCAACAAGCGATCTTTTTGAAACAGACTGCGCACCGCATAATCCAGACTGATTTGCTTGGCGGCAAGCTGCTTGCGGTTAATGCGTTGTTCCTCGTCATCCACGCGTAACCAATGGCTAAAATGCTCCCAGGCACTATCAAAACTGCTGATGCGTGTTTCGCGTGCATTGGATAATAAGGTGATGGCATTGTAATCAAATAACTGCGGAATATCGTGTTTGTAATGGGTCAGGTTGTCATCAAAAGCGCATTTAACTGACACATTAGAATTTTTTAGCTCAATCATCACCAGTGGCAAACCATTAACGTAAACCAGCAAGTCCGGTCTGCGCCAGCGTTTGCCCTGTATCCACAATTGTGCGACCAGCAAAAAATTATTATCTTCCGGTTGGTCAAAAGCCATCACCCGCACCAATTTTGGCTCTTTTCGTCCGGTCTTGTTGGTTGCTTCAACCTGAACGCCATCGCGTATCAATTGATAAACCGCTTTATTGGCCTCAAAAGCCGACAAATGATTACGCGGCATAGTGAGTTGTTTAACCGCTGCCTCTATCGCAGCTTCCGGAAGCTTGCTGTTGAATCGCCGCAGTGCTGCATATAAACGATCCAGCAACACAACCTGTTTTTTATCACTGCGCCCGGAGCCATCGTTTAAATTATCGGCGGTGGCCGTGTAACAATTTAGATACTCATAAGCCAAGGTTTCATTACGAAACACCTTAATGACGTCGCGTTCAATATCGTCCTCTGAAATGAAATTGGCCATGTTGTTTATCTTTAGGTAGGTTAGGGAGTGAACGCTTCGGCTTGCTTGATGCTCAGCTTGCCGCTGATTAGGCGAGGGAGGAGCAGATTTCGGGTTTTTGTAAGTAAACGGTTAACTTCACTGAGTGAGTTTATTTGTTCGAGTATTGGTAATGATATTTCATTGAATTTTTCAATTAATTGGTCAGTAGGCTTAAAGATGGGAAATTTTTTTAATACTTCCCAATCAGCTCTAGGCATTTTTGTACCTTTTGAAGTAACAGTAGCATAGTCAATAAAAGTATCACAAAAAGAAATTTGTAAAGCGTAAGGAAAAAATCGTTCGTCAGTAGCTTTGAT
>CAIMDR010000205.1 GCA_903839795.1 uncultured Methylococcaceae bacterium
TCATTCCAGAAGGTGATCAGTCCGGCTTCGTCAAGCATGATCATGGCATCATGAGAGGATGCCGTTATGGTCGATAACAGTTTCTCATTACGTCGCAGTGCCAGTTCAATCTCTTTATGTGCTGTGATGTTCGTGATAATTCCATGCCATAGTGTAGCGCCATCGGCTTCCCGTTCTGATGTTGCCTTGCCGAGCAGCCAGATTAGGGTGCCATCAGCAAACTGCACCCGATACTCATGGTTCCACGGTGTTAAGTTTTGCGATGATTGTTGGATGGATGTTAACAAATCGTCGAAGTCATCCGGATAAATCAGGGCAAAAACGTTGGACGCATCTTCTTGCACATCTTCAGGATTGAGCCGATAAATGTCGCGAATGCCTGCACTGACGTAAGGAAAACAGGTGCGACCATCAGGATACAGGCGAAATTGGTAGACCATGCCAGGCAATTGACTGATTATTTTATGCAGGTAATCACACTCTTTTTGATTAATCACTGACTTATCCTGGCTGTTTATAGCGGTAACCACAATAACCGGTTGGGTATATTAAGTGAGTCTTGTTTTTCTAAATAAGGACTTTGCATGAGTGATGTAAATCTCGTTATAAAATAGTCAGGTAGATACCGTCGTTTGGTTTTCTCATCAATGTGGCGCGTATCCACAATGAAAAGCTGGCTTTTACATTAATACAATCAACGTCTACGTTTAAATCATTGGCAATGTTTTGGCTCATCGTAATAATATGGGATGCCATTTTAGGGGGCTTGGGCAATGACAGTCATATCGGCATTAACCAGTTGATAGCCTTTATCCTGCACAATGTCGTAAACATGCCGCAACAAAACACGGCTATCCGCGCCTTTAAATTCAGGATCGGTATCAGGAAAATGTTTGCCTATATCGCCTAAAGCCGCAGGACCCAGCAAGGCATCACATAAAGTATGTAGCACTACATCGCAATAATCTCGCGCAAAACCGATGTCGCATAACTGCCCGCCGGCAAGGTAAAATCAAGTTTTAAGGTGGCGTCATTGACAAACTGCCACTGTAAATCCTGCACATTAACCCGCAAGGCACGCCGGTCTTTATCAACGCCACAGGCTATCAAGCCTTGAGCCAGTTCAGGATAAGCATCGATAATCCCCTGCTCAAGGTCTAATATATCTGCCGATACCCCCGTTTCTCCCTTACCCCATAACGCACCTGTCGGATGAATATCTTTTATCTCCAATCGACGGATAATTTCAGCATCCGGCACTTCAGATTTAAAACAACTATGCGACAAGTCAAATTGGTAGGTGTCACCTGCAATTGGCTGATTCCAGTTTCCCAAGATAACCCGAGAAGCCAAAATCCGGTTAAACAAATAGGAACGTGCGGCCGATAAATACAGACTGCGTTGTTCACGTCCGACTTTGGCACCGGCAAACATAGCCAAGGCTTTATTAACGTTTTGGCCTTCATTCCCAAAGCGTTGCGAACCGTAATAATTAGCTATGCCCTTGGCTTTGATACCCTCCAATTGCCCAATGGTTTTATCTTTATCGCCCTGCCAGTCACGAAGTGTCAGTGTAAAACTGTTACCTGACAATACACCGCGCTTTAACTTTCGTGCATGACGCACGGCGTGTAACACTTTCATGGTATCTGTTTCAAACTGCGACCAATCCGGATCGGCCTTACCGGGCAACCAAACACTAAACCATTGAGTCGTGACCGCATGTCGGTCTTTTAAGCCCGCATAACTGACATCTCGCTGCCTGACATTGGCAAACCGGGCTAACTGTCTGGCGACATAATCAGTATTTTCGCCGGTCTTTTCTATTTGCAAAAAAGCATGTTCCCCGGCACCGGACGGTTCAAAAGCCAAATTTTCTTTAACGATAAAGTCTTCAGGAATACTGCGGATTTTACCAAGGCCGGAAGGTTGACCATAAACGTAAGGCCATACCGGAATTTCAATAGTTTGCGTCTTCACGGTCATCGTTTTTTAAGTGTTTCAGGGCTACCAAATCCAGCTACAATAACACAGTAAAGTTCTTTAATATGCAAAAGCTTAGGAACGCGCATGAAATAACTTGACCCTTTATATTCCCTCACCCCAGCCCTCTCCCAGAAGGAGAGGGAGCAAGATGCCGAGGTTATTTGATGCACATTCCTTAAGACTCTAGTAAAGTGGACCTCTTGATATTCTTATTTTGTCCGTTGAATGTTGGGCAACGAAAAGATGTTGCCCAACATGATTATTTAATAAAGATCAATCATCCGGCA
>CAIMDR010000206.1 GCA_903839795.1 uncultured Methylococcaceae bacterium
AGTTATATTTTTTGTTTTTCTTCGTGTTCTTCGTGTCTTCGTGGTAAAAATATTTCGTTTGAAGGATTAAATAACTTTCAAAACGTTAGTAACGGGGTCGCAAACCCCGTCACGCTTCACAAACAGGCTATTATTTATTCATTCATCACAAAGACACAAAGTTATATTTTTTGTTTTTCTTCGTGTCCTTCGTGTCTTCGTGGTGAAAATCTTTCGTTTGAAACGTTTGAACAGGAACTAATCTATTGACCACTGACAACCCACAAGCCAGACAAATCAAAGTAACCGGTAGAGTGCAAGGGGTTGGTTTCAGACCTTTTGTCAGCCGCTTGGCTCATCAACACCGTTTATCAGGTTGGGTTCGTAACCGTGCAGGACAAGTCGAAATATGGGTACAAGGTACACTTAAAAATCTGGATCTATTTGAGCAACAATTACTAAGCAACGCCCCGCCTTTAGCCAAACCTGATCAACCCCTATCGCAAACCGTTTGTCCGGTTAAACTCGATACGTTCTCTATACTGTCTAGTGTAGCCGGTGATGTCAGCCAGGCGCATATTCCCCCTGATTATTTTATCTGTGATGATTGCCTGGCAGAGATGCACGATAAACTACAGCGCCGTTACCGTTATCCGTTTATTAACTGCACCCAATGTGGCCCCAGATACACCTTAATTGAACAATTGCCTTATGATCGCCCCAACACCAGCATGGCTGCTTTTCCGCTGTGTCCTGAGTGCCGTAAAGACTATGAAAATCCGCTGGATCGGCGCTTTCACGCACAACCACTGGCCTGCCCCGCTTGCGGCCCGACGCTTGGTTTCCGACAATCTGGCAGGGCTGATATTAATGACAACGAAGCCGCCCTTAAGGCCACAGTCGCGGCGCTGAAAGCGGGCTTAATTGTTGCCATTAAAGGTATCGGCGGTTATCATTTGCTCTGTTCGGCAACCTCGGAAGCCGTGGTATTAAAATTACGCCAACGTAAACTTCGCCGCTTTAAACCCTTGGCGGTAATGTTGCCGTGGTCTGGCGCTGACGGCCTTGGTCATGTACAACGCTACGCGGATGCCACGGCAACTGAAATGGCACAACTAACTGATCCCAGTCGATCCATCGTGCTAATAAAAAAACGTCCCGGCACCGATCTGGCTGAAGCTGTAGCACCTGGAATGCACGAGTTAGGCCTCATGCTGCCTTATAGTCCGTTACATCATTTATTACTGGAAGATTACGCAGCACCTTTAATTGCGACTTCTGCCAACATCAGTGGTGAGCCGGTATTAACCGAACCTGAGCAGGTTGAGGCTCGCTTGGGGCATATCGCTGATGCTTTTTTACATCATAACCGTCCGATACTAAGACCGGCTGATGACAGCGTTTACAGAGTCATTGCCGGTAAAGCGCAACCCCTACGCTTAGGTCGTGGCGCTGCACCCCTGGAGTTTAGACTGCCTTTTACCTTGTCCAACCCGCTGTTGGCCGTGGGCGGTCATAAGAAAAATACCATCGCTCTCGCTTGGAACCAGCGCGTGGTTATGTCTCCCCATATCGGCGATCTGGGCTCACCAAGAAGCCAACGGGTATTTGAACAAACCATCGCTGATCTTACCCGACTTTATGGCGTTACCCTAAAACATTGTATTTGCGATGCCCACCCGGATTATAGCACCAGTCGCTGGGCTGAAAATTCCGGCTTAATCGTACAAAAAGTATTTCATCATCATGCCCATGCATCTGCTTTAATCGCTGAACAGTCCTTATCTGAACCCGCGTTGGTATTTACTTGGGATGGCACAGGCTACGGTGAAGATGGCACTATTTGGGGAGGCGAAGGTTTATTCGGCAGACCGGGAAACTGGCAACGGGTGAGTTCTTTTCGTTCCTTTAGGTTACCCGGTGGAGAAAAAGCAGGACGGGAACCTTGGCGCAGTGCCTTGGCTTTATGCTGGGAACACAATCAAGAATGGTCTGAATGCCCTACAGAAACCGGCTTACTAAAACAAGCCTGGCAAAAACAAATCAACAGCCCGTTATCCAGTTCAGTCGGTCGTTTATTTGATGCCGCTGCCGCACTAACCGGACTGGTGCAACAGGCAGATTATGAAGGCCATGCCCCAATGTGGCTGGAAGCAGTCAGCGGTGAACCAACCGAGACAGGCATTGATTTGCCTTTAAACTGTAATGCCGATGGTTTATGGTTAAGCGACTGGAGCCCGCTTATATCAATGCTACAAAATAAGCAGTTAACCATTCAGGAGCGAAGCCGTTGTTTTCATGCCAGCTTGGCAATGGCTTTGCTTAAACAGGCTAAACAAATTCGAACTAAACATCATTTTATTGCGGTAGGTTTAACCGGTGGCGTGTTTCAAAATCGCGTATTGACAGAATATGTTTCTACTTTATTGAAGGCAGAAGGCTTTAAAGTCTATTTACCTAAACAAGTTCCCGGTAACGATGCCGGTATCAGTTTTGGACAAATCATCGAAGCCGGCAGTCAATTGCGGTAGACCATTGGCACTTTCACAATATCCTTGATGCAGTAAAGCGGAATCGAGAAATTGAAAAATTAAAACTCCTCGATTCCACTACCTTATAGCAAGACTAATTGCTACAACCGTAACGGCTTTATCTATCGGGCACCCGCGGCGGTATCGGTCGTATCCATAATACGATTTAGCAGGTTGGTCTGTTGCGATACTCTATCTGCTTGAGTTAAATCAATCATACCTTTAAGATCTGAAAAACGTTGTTCCGCTTCTTTTAGAAATTCTGTTGCTTTAGGCAAATCGCCGCCTTTTACAGAGGCTCGCGCTTTTTTCAACGAATCATTAGCACGGTTACGATTACGGTCAACTTTATCATTAGCATTGATTTCTTTACTTACCGCTAAAGCCTCTTTAATATTCTCTATAATGATATCGTCCCCCGCTTTGTCATTAACGGCTTTCTGTGCTTCCTTAACTTGAGCTAAAGTAGCGTCAATGCCTTCAGCGGCCGTCATTTTATTATACATACATGCCATGCCCAAACAGATATCAGCAGTCGTCGAAAAAGATGCTAAAGAAAGTGTCAATGTAGTCGCTATGACAGTGCTTTTTAATAATTTCATTTAATGTAAACCTCGTTATAGTTATTTTTATTTGGTCTGCAACTGCCTAGATATTAAACATATTTAATTAGCGACATGACTGTGTCAACTTTATCATAACTCTTGTAAATATTACATAAATTAACTCGGTTCCAGAAATTCAGAGCAGCTAAAATACATTAAAAAATTAAAGGTATTTTTAGCAGTCACGGCTTTTAACCTAAGATTCTTTCAGTTGACTGGGCGTATATCAGAGATGGTCTTCACACAACGCCTTGTTGTAAGAAATTTTTTCCGCTTCTCCTGTCCGAAGTATTGAGAAGATGAACGTGGTAATTTAGGAGCTGTTTACAAGCCATTGAAATACGCATTAACATAGACACTACCTCACGTTTATTAGTATTGGACTTAGCCCCACACATGAAAATTCTTTTTTTATCGCTATTTATAGTGTTTTTATCGGCCACTCTCAAAGCAGAGGAACCCTATTACTTACAGACAAGCTTATGCAATTAAAACGTGTTATTTCGGTGTTGCTGGTTGTTATTGTATTGGGTGCTGGCGCAGTTTTTTTTCTGCTGATGGCTTCTTTACCGAAAGAAGATGGCGAAATTTCACTGCCCGGTTTAGGCGCTGCGGCTACGGTGCATAGCGATGCGTTGGGTATCCCGTCTATTCTCGCCGAGAATCGTGAAGATGCTTTTCGTCTTTTGGGCTTTGTACATGCACGCGACCGCTTGTTTCAAATGGAATTAATGCGCCGCAAGAGTACCGGTCGGCTTGCAGAAATCTTTGGCTCAAAAGCGGTTGATCTGGATAAGCATCAACGTGATTACCAGTTTGAACAAGCCGCTCAAAATATAGTTGTGGCCTTACCCGCTAACCAGAAACCAGTTTTAGACGCTTATGTAGCAGGTGTAAACGCCTTTATTGACCAGGCCAACTTGTTGCCACCTGAGTTTATTGCGCTTAATTTCCATCCGGAACCTTGGCGTCCGGAAGACAGCATACTGGTTGCTCTCGGCATGTTTCAAACCCTTAATGGTCAAGAGCAGGACGAGCGCATGGTGACGGTCATGGAAAAAGCGCTGCCGAAACCGTTGGTGGCGTTTTTGACGCCGGATACCGATGCTTATGCCACCGTACTGTTAGGGGGGCCGGATTCGCACCGTCCGGCACAGCCTGTTCCCGTTAGCGCCTTTGCCGCTCTCGATGCGCAACCTGTCAAATTGGCCAAGGGTTCTGTTGATGTTGATAGCAGTATCGCCGGGTCAAATAATTGGGTGGTGGCCGGCAAGAAGACGCTGGATGGTCGCGCCATAGTCGCCAACGATATGCATTTGAACTTGAATGCGCCGAATATTTGGTACCGCGCCGAGTTACAATACGCCAGGCACACTCTGAATGGTGTCACCTTGCCAGGGTTGCCGATGCTGATTGTGGGCAGTAACAATAATGTCGCCTGGGGGTTTACCAATGTTACCGCCGATCTACTGGATTTGATTAATCTCGACATTAATCCGGACAACTCTCAAGAATACTTGACCCCACAAGGCTGGCGCAGTTTTACCAAAAACTCAGCCCTTATCAAGGTCAAAGACGGGGCTGACATACCCATAGAATTAAGCTCTACCGTTTGGGGGCCGGTCTCATCAAACCCGTTATTAGGCCATTCCGTGGCAATAAAATGGACCGCGCTGGAAACAGCGGCTGTCGATCTCGGCTTGCTCGATATGGATAAAGTGACGTCTGTCAAAGAAGCCATCACGGTTATTAATCAGGCGGGTGGTCCACCGCAAAATGTTGTTTTCGCTGATCGCGCCGGTCATATCGGCTGGACTTATATGGGCCATTTTCCCAAACGCAAAGGCTTTGACGGTATGGCTAGCCGGTCTTGGGCAGCGGCTTCGACGGCTTGGGATGGTTTTATTCCACCCGAGCAATTACCACGGCTTTACGATCCTCCCGAAGGTTTTATCGTCACCGCTAATAACCGCACACTGGGCCGTGATTATCCTTATGTCATTGCCCACAACTGGGCATTAGGCTACCGCGCCCATCGCATCACCGAATTATTACAAGAGTCGAACGGCATCACTGAACAGGCTATGCTGGCTATGCA
>CAIMDR010000207.1 GCA_903839795.1 uncultured Methylococcaceae bacterium
AAACGTAACTTGTATCATTTTTAAAATCAATGAATAAAAACTTGAACATCGAGTGTTTATAATCTGTTAATTTTTAGCAACTTTTGCAAAGGTGTTTTTGCGAGTTACCCAAAAGTTTTTTACCCACCCGGTTTGCCTCTCATTCCGTGCTTAATCGATTTGATTCTGATACGGCTTGCAGGCAATAAGAAGTTAACCACTTAAATTTAATAATCCAATGAGTATCGGTTACATGCGAGTTTTGTTAGTGGAAGACGATCAGCGAATTGTCGACTTTGTTCAACGTGGATTGAAGGCCGAAGGTTATACGGTAGAGGTCGCACGAAACGGCCAGGAAGCGATAGCGCTGGGGTCTGTCGGCAAATTTCAGGTCATCATTCTGGATTTGGGGCTACCCGATATCAATGGTCGAGACGTTTGCGAGCGCCTGCGTAACGCTGGCGTTGGCACCCCCATTTTAATGTTGACAGCCAGAGACACCGTGCAGGACAAGGTAACCGGTTTGCGCTCCGGTGCCGATGACTACATGACCAAGCCTTTCGCATTTGAGGAATTGCTGGCCCGAATCGAAGTGCTAATGCGCCGTCGCAACGGCGAAATCAAACCGGAAACCAAAGAATTTCAAGTGGCCGATCTGGTATTAAATATGGAAACGCATGAAGTGAGGCGTGGCGAAACAGTCATCGAACTGACACCCAAAGAATTTTCTTTGCTGGAATGCTTTATGCGGATGCCTGGCAAGGTGTTGAGCCGAACCCGCATCCTGGAACAAGTCTGGGGTTACAGCGCCGATCCGTTAACCAATGTGGTGGATGTCTATATTCGGCAGTTGAGACGAAAAATCGATGACGATTATGCTATAAAGCTTCTCAAGACTGTGCGAGGGTTCGGCTACAAACTGGATGCTTTATAATGAAGTGATTGGGGTTGGGGTGTCACTGCCCACAGTTAAGTATCGTAATACTCGATCTTCAAGTCGTTTATCCTTGATTTTATAGTACGATTGTGTCGGACACGATGTAGGCCGGAATAAGACTTTTCGAGCGTAAGCGAGAATAAGCGTTTCCGGCATCCGCAACGAGAGTGCCGGAAACGCCACCACGCGCTACGCTTGGGTGGTCTTATTCCGGCCTACGCCTGTGCGAGGGTTCGGCTACAAACTGGATCCTTTATAATGAAGGATTGGGGTTGTCATTATTCAAGTCCTGGAGTGTCACTACCCATAGTTAAGCCGTTCGCTGAACGGAGTCGAAGCGAAGTGATTTTGCTGGCTTCGGCTCCGCTCAGCCAACGACTTATCTTACCAAGGTAGCGGTGTTCCGTCGTACTTTAGAAAATGTCCGGTCTGCTCAAGCGAAAATGCAGAAATAGCTTGCCGCATTCCGGCAATGCTCTGAACAGTTTCAAGTGGCGCATTATCACCGCCCATATCGGTTTTTACCCAGCCAGGGTGAAAAATCAACACGCCGACAGCCTGCTCCTTCAGCTCAAGGGCTATACTTTTCATTGCCGCATTTAATGCCGCTTTACTGGAACGGTAAATGATACTGCCGCCGCTGCTATTATCCGCGATACTCCCCATTAAACTACTGATTGAAACCAACAGTTTTTTGTCGCCCCGTTTCAGGTGTGGTAAAAACGCTTCCGCCATTTTTACAGGGGCTTGTACATTTATAGCTAATGTTTTGGTCCACGTCGAGTAATCCAATTGCCCAAACCCCTGCCCTGCACTATCCCCATAAACACCCGCATTATTAATCAACACATCAATAGGCGTATCCTGCAATTGCACGGCCAATTGTTCTATTTGCGTAAAATCTTCAACGTCCAAAGTCAATACTGAAATCTGCGGAAACCGCTCGGCAAGACTTAACAACTCCGATGCCACTTGCGGCAATCTGCAACAAGCCAGCACTTGCCAGCCATCAGTCGCATATTGTTTACAAAACTCAAGACCCAAACCCCGATTTGCACCGGTAATTAATACGGTAGCCATTTTTTCTCCCTCAAAGACATTCCGGGCAAAAATACCCGTTACAGTTTTACCTTACTTAAGTTTATATCGCAAAAATTTTTAAGTGCCACTTGAATATAAATGTTGTTTTAAGAACACTGCATTGCACTCTGACCCGCCGGGATTGTAAGTATTCAGTCCCCCTCTTTGAAAAAGAGGGGTTAGGGGAGATTTAATTAGATAAATCCCCCTCAATCCCCCTTTTTCAAAGGGGGAGGTGAATAATTACCCGGGATTTTATCAGCTTTATTGACAACAGCGGGTTAATGAGTGACCCTAAACACTTAAATAGCAATCACACTCTTCCCAGCTAAAAAAATGATAGATCAACCATTCACTTTTGACCAGATTCATATTGAGGTGGCACGCAACGCCACAGATGACTTTAATTTGTTTCATGACAAGCATAAATGGTTACAAGTCACTCATAATCCGTTTAAAGGCCCTATCGTTCTGGGCTATCAACTCAACACACTCATTGAGTATCAAATGCGTCTCTATCGGGAAGCGCATCATGAAAACCG
Source organism: uncultured Methylococcaceae bacterium (assembly GCA_903839795.1). GTDB lineage: Bacteria > Pseudomonadota > Gammaproteobacteria > Methylococcales > Methylomonadaceae > Methylobacter_C. Next base: position 2,539 of record CAIMDR010000207.1, read on the forward strand.
GATTATCGCCGAAAACAATCTGCGCTTCAGTAATTACCAAATTACGTTTGTTAACGCTGTCAGACCCCGAACGCCTGTTTATTTGGATATTAAAAAAACCCTGATTAAAACCATTCCCAACCTGACGCTGGGCAATCGTATTGCCATGAAATCAGATGACAAAACGGTATTGCTGGGGTTTAAAAAAGAAACACAAATGCCGCTATTTTTAGCCGAGACAAAATTTAACAAGCTACCGGATCTTAACGGCATCCCCGACCGCACGATGATTCCCGACACCCCTTATTTCCTTAAACGGAAGTTTATGAATAACGGTTCTGTTAAAAACTTTCTATCGGGGTCTTTAGCCGAGCAGTCCGATTATTTTGATGAGTTAACGCATGTTGCGCACTACCCCGAAATATTTCCTTGCAGCTTGACCTCTGGCGCCTTACTGGAAAAAGCGCAATTAGAAAATCATGATTTTAAACTTAACCCGATGGTTTACACATCGCATGAAATTTCAGTAGACCGGCAGCATGTAAGCCAGCTTAAAAATAATGACAAGCTGCATATTTTAGTCAAGCAACTGCCTGAATCCAGCGAGAACACCTTAAACCAAACCAATATTATGCTAAGAACTTATCATTGTTATGGCTTGTTACAAAATAATGATGTTTTATTTAGAATGACCATGAACCTGGTTCCCTTGGAAGAAATACTCAAAAATCTCAGGAAGAAATAATACCCCAAGTTTCGCAATATTACTGTTTAGCGTAGGGTGCGATTTTAGGTGCGCGATGCGCATGAAAGGCAAAAGAAAAAATTTCACCACGAAGAGCACGAAGAAAAGCATTTCTTGATACTAAAATGTAGCTTGAATGAAATAAAAACACTATTCTTTTTGGGCTAGCAGGGCTTTTAATTGCTCAATTTCAGCTATTGCAAGTTCTTCCCGTTGTTGAACTGCTTGCTTTTCTTGCAGAGCCAATTCTTCGCGGTCTTGCGCTGCTTGCTTTTCTTGCAGAGCCAATTCTTCACGCTTTTTCGCCGCTTCTTCGCGCTTTTGAGCGGCTTCTTCGCGCTTTTGCGCTGCCTCTTCACGCTGATTTGCTTGTAATAGCGCTCTCCTCGCCTGTTCCAATTCATGCTGAATCGTGCGTTGCTCGCGCAAATATTCTTGCCGGGCTTGGTATTGATAATAGTGCTGATCTTTTTCTGAAAAGGTACTTAAAGTGCTCATGGCTTGTTTCATCTCCCGGGTAATCA
>CAIMDR010000208.1 GCA_903839795.1 uncultured Methylococcaceae bacterium
ACGCTCAGGACAGGCTTGGGTGGTCTTATTCCGGCCTACGCCTAATGCTTGTTATCACTGAATTCCCCGAAATCAAGAATTAAAAACTTGAAGATTGAGTTAAATCATATTGTTATTAATTAAATTTACAAACTTGTTTTTCATCCTACATGAATCCTGTTTTTCACAGATGCCATAAACCCTTATAAAACAAGGGCGCTGATATTATTACCCATTCGGTTCTTCGATTACTTTGCAAGTATCGCGGTAGAATGCATACGAACTTTTAAAACCCAAGCCTTAATATCCAGCTATCTATTTGATTTTATTTATTTTTCCATAATTATAATTACTGCATGTTAACAGAACTTGTCAATAAAAAGCAGGTGAATCACAAGCCGTATTTTTCCAGAGCCACAACAGTCAAAATCAGAGGGGTCAAACCAGTCCGCGTAAGTAAATAAATTAAGCGACTGACCGTTTAAGCCAAAGTGTTATAGTAGAAAAAATTGCATTGTTTTTTCACTGATATATTTAATGTTACTTTGCAAAAGTTAGGGTAGTATAAAATGGTTACTACGCTATTGATAGTGTAAGCTGTTTAACACAGACGGCTAATACTATGCTATAAAGTATTTACTTCACGTTTCACTACCCATGGACCTTACTGATGTTGGCATTATTTCGTTCATTTCTGACTAAAAACGCTATGGAATCTGGCATATTTATCTGGCTGTATCGAAAAAATTGCAGCCCCATGTGCAAAGAATGGGTGCAGTATTTGAAGCATCATAATGTGCAATATCAAATGGGTAATGAATGCTCCGTGCAAATGAACGTGACAATCACTGATCCCAAACATGTACGACCCAGTAACAAGCAGAAAGGCATCAAAAGCTTGCTTAAAGCCTGCTGAGAGCATCATGAATCCAGTCAAAAAAATCAAGGTGTTAGTGTCAGCCTATCAATGCGGCACGAACATGGGTTCGGTATCGCAAATCGGTTGGGAATGGTATAGCCGCCTCAGCAATTCCTGTGATGTTACCTTGTTAACCCATGTGCGAAATCGTCCTGCTTTAACAGCGGCCAATGCGCCACTTGCAAACTCCAACATCCTGTTTATTGATACCGAATGGTTTGCGGGGCCCTTGTATCGTTTTGCAGAAAGCTGTTTCCCAAATAGCGAACATCCCAAGTTTCTGATTGCCTCGCTGGATTTTTTTGTCTACGACCGGCTTGCCGTTCGCTTAACCAGACAACTCTTAAAAAGCGGCCAAAGTTGGGATATTGTTCATGCCGTGACGCCCGTCTCGCCTTTGGCTGCGACCGGCTTACATAATCTGGGTATTCCCTTAGTCTTGGGGCCTTGGAACGGCGGCCTGGCCTCACCGACTACGTTTCCGGAAATTATGAAAGCCGAATCTAAATGGCTTTATCCGGTACGCAATGTCGGCCGTTTACTAGATGCCTGGATCGGTTCGACCCATAAGGCGGCCTTAATACTGACAGCAACACGCTCAACCTTAGCCGGCATTCCACTTCGTTTCCATGCCAAGTGCCGCTTTATGCTGGAAAACGGCGTTGATTTGAATTTGTTTAAACCAACTCCCTGGCCACAAGAACCGTCTATCACCCATCCGTTGCAAATTGTTTTTGTCGGACGATTACTGCCTTTCAAAGGCGTTGCGATGTTGCTGGAAGCACTGAAATCCCTGGATTTTCCGGTGCATCTCACCGTGGTCGGTGAAGGCTCCGAGCGAGCTCAGTTGGAGAGCTTGACTGCCGAACTCGGTATCGTTAAAAAAGTGCTGTTCACCGGTAACTTACCGTTACACGAGGTCGCTCAAATCATGCAACAAGCGCATGTGTTTTGCCTGCCTTCAGTCCGCGAATCCGGCGGTGCCGTTTTGCTGGAGGCAATGGCGGTAGGACGGCCGGTTATTGCGATTGATTTTGGCGGCCCCGCAGAAATTGTCGATGAGGGCGTTGGCGTTAAATTACCGGCAACCGGCAAAGCCGCTGTTATTCAAGGATTAATTGAACAATTTGAAAGTGTCAGGCAACAACCTGAACTGTGGAAGGCTCGTGGCTTGGAAGGTCGCCATCGGGTTGAAACGTCTTATAGCTGGGATGCAAAAATTGCTGGCGCACTGGCGCTTTATAGCGAGTTATTGGAATCAAAATCATGAAGCAACATCGGATAGCTTATTTAGTCAGTCAATATCCTGCTTATTCACACACATTTATTTTGCGGGAAATTCAGCAACTTCGTCAGTTTGACGTATCGATTGTCGTTGCCTCGATTAATTTACCGGATCGCCCGTTTGAAAAACTAACGTCATTGGAAAGAGAAGAGGCTGAGCACACTTTTTACATTAAGCATCAAGGCATTTTTAAAGCTACGACTGCCTTGACTCAAACCCTGTTTTTTAAGCCGTTTGGGTTGGTAAAAGGTCTAAAACAGGTTGTTAAGCTGGGCGGACGGGATGTTAAGCGATTGCTGTTTAACGTTTTTTATTTGATCGAGGCTTTGCTGGTAGGCCAATGGATGCGCTCGCAACAGCTAACGCATTTGCATGTCCATTTTGCGACGCCGGCTGCTTCGGTCGGGCTGTTGGTTAAAGCGGTATTTGGTTACAGCTTTTCTTTTACGGTGCATGGGCCGGACGAGTTTTATGATGCCCCCGGTTATAATCTGCCGGAAAAGATTTTGGCTGCCGACTTTATTTTTTGCATCAGTCACTATGCACGTAGTCAAGTGATGAAGTTATCTCCGATTAAAGCCTGGCCTAAGTTTGATGTTTGCCGGTTGGGTGTCGATCCGCAGCGCTTTATTCCCCAAGCCAAAACCGGGAACACGGGAAACTGTAATTTACTATGTGTCGGCCGTTTGACATCCGCTAAAGGCCAGGCGATTTTATTGGAAGCCGTCGCACAATTGCACCAGCAAGATATTTTTGTAACGTTAACCCTAGTCGGCATGGGACCGGATCAGCAAAGCCTGACTCAATACGCTGAAACCTTGGGTATTAGTGAGCAGGTTATTTTTACCGGCGCGGTCGATCAGGATCATATTCTGGCTTATTATCAGGCCGCTGATATTTTTGTTTTGCCCAGTTTTGCCGAAGGCTTGCCGGTGGTATTAATGGAAGCGATGGCCATGGAAATCCCCTGTATAACCACGGCCATTACCGGTATTCCAGAGCTCATTCAACACGGCCAGGATGGTTTGTTGGTGGCTGCAGCAGATAGCGAAGGTTTGAGACAGGCGATTGCAAAATTGGTTAACGATCCCCTCTTACGGATACAGCTAGGTAAGGCCGGCCGGTTAAAAGTGTTGTCCGACTACGACCTCTTCAAAAATACCCGCTATCTATTTGAAAAACTCGCCCGGCGTTTGGCTGATTTATGAGTCAAGGTTTATCGTGCGAATTCTCAAGATGAACAAAAAAAACACTTATTGCTGTCTCTCGGTAGGGTGCTTGGTGTTTGTGGGTCTATTTTTGGGAACGGCAGCGGCCGAGAACAACCTTGAATTTGAAATAGACGAAAAACCAACGTCTATAAACGTCCCTCGCCTGGGTATTAACCTGGGTGAATGGGTTTCTTGGGGTGCCTCGCAATACCCTGTTAACATACTTAAAAATCCCGGTTTTGAAGGTATCATCGATCGGGCCATTGTGATTGTTAAAGCCGCCGATGAACACAGTTTTCTGGATGATCAGACCTGGACCAAGCGTCCGGATGGTTTTTGGGCGGGCGCTGAATTTGAGGTTCGAAGCGGTCGCCAAGCCGGTGTGCAGGGTATATTATTTGACTCTCTGGCTTTGGGGGCTCAGGGTTTGCCGCAGTTTACCGTGCGCGGTGAAACACCGGCACTGGCACTGTTACCGGGTGATGTTGTCAGTCTGACGCGTATTAATGATTTGGCATTGCCCGAGCAGTGGTGGTTTTCAAAAGAGCCTTTACCCGGACAACTGAGTATGGATAATCAGGACAAGCGACCGGAGAGTCCGGGCTTGAGGTCGTTGGCGATAAAGCCTCTGGCCGGCAAACCCGTTGAAGTAAAGTCTTATCTGGATGGTATTTCGGATCGGTCGGGTAAATTATTACTCGTTAAAGGCGACTGGCAGTTAAGTTTGTGGATGAAGGAAACCGAACCGGGCGCTAAAGTCACCGTTCGTTTTCAGCGCTTGAATGGCGTCAACACGGTTTTTTTTCAGGAAACATTTCAGCCAACCTCCACTTGGCAAAAGGTTGAGCGCAAATTTAAAGCAGTGGACAAAGGTTCGGCGGGACCTTTGGAGTTAACTATAACAACAGCAGGGAATAGCGGTAGAGTTTTGTTGGATGATGTCGATTTGAGCCCCCAAACCAAAGACAATAAAACTATATTTCGTCCCGAAGTTTTAGCAGCGCTTAAGCAATTGCAACCCGGTTACCTTAGGGATTGGCAGGGACAATTAGGAGATACGTTTGACAATCGTTTGGCAACTCCTTTTGCCAGGCGATCGACTCGGTATCGCCCTGGAGATGGAAACTTATTTATCTACAGTCTTGAAGAATTTTTTCAGCTTGCTCAAGCGGTAGAATCACAACCCTGGATTATCATCCCACCCACGCTGGGCGATGAAGAATTACGTAAACTGGGGCATTATTTAGCGGAACAAATTGCAGTTTTTCATTTTAATGAAATACTGGTCGAATTTGGCAATGAAAACTGGAACAGTATATTTCGACCTGCAGGCATCCCTGACCATAAAGCACATGGCGAAGTCGCTACCAGAGCTTTTCAGCAACTGCTGACGGGTGCAAACAACCACCCTGCCCTACGGACACTTGTTAATGGCCAGTATGTATATCCTTGGGCAGCGTTAAAAATGCTTGAAGGTACTCCCAATGCCCAAGCCTTGGCGGTGGCACCTTATTTTTTATATAAACTTGATCAAGCTGATGATCCTTTGGTTGCGTTATTCAAACAAGATGATTTTTTGACTGAAGAGCTCAATGCTGTTCAAAAGCTGGGTAAAGAACTCATGGTCTATGAAGTCAATTTACATACTACCGGTGGCAATGCAGATGCTGAGTTACGCGACAAAGCGACCACCAGTGCGGCGGCTGGCTCTGCCTTGGCCAAACGGTTAATGAGTGCTTTAAATTTGGGTGTTAAAAGGCAATGTATTTATCAACTGGCTCAGTATGATGCTTTTGTTGAACAAACCCAAGGCAATCGTGGACTGGTTAAATTATGGGGGGTTGTTCGTGATTTGGCTGAAACACCTCGCCTTAGACCTACCGGCTTGGCTATGTCAATGCTAAATCAGGCCTTACCGGGAGATATTCATTCAGTCAAACCCAAAGTAGACGGTAGTGATAAGGAGCTAACATTGACAGCCGTTCACAGGGCAAACGGCTGGGCCATTGCCGTGGTCTCGGCCAAACCGGAGACTCAAAAGATCACGATTACTTATCCTGCGCAGAAATCCACTGCACCTTGGCGCGTGCTAAGTTTAACAAGTCCTGCACCGCTTTCAAATAACGAAACGGCAGAGGAGGTTCGTAGGGTAGAGCAACCCATAGTACCCGAAAAAAACAGCATCAGTGTTACTCTTAATCCGTATGGTTTTGTTGTGCTTATCGAGAATTGAATGTTTAACCGTTACCTGGCTGCTTGTTACAAAAAATATGATTTTTATTAAAGGATTACGTTACTTATGATCACGACCACATTGTTTTCGGTTTTTGTGCCGATAGTAATACTAGGTTTAACTTTGCCCGGTACACTGGAGTTATTAGCGTTAACACTCGCGGCACTATTACCCAAAAAATGCCTGATAACGGCGCGTCCGCTCAAGCCGTCGGCTTTGCCAAAGTTGGTTATTGTCATTCCTGCGCATAATGAAGCCGAGGGTATTACTGCTTGTCTTGTTAATTTGCAAGCCGGTTTACATAAAACCAGTGCTTGTGATTTAGTCGTTATCGCCGACAATTGTCAGGATGATACCGCAGACAGAGCGGTTAAAGCGGGTGCGCGGGTTTTAGTGCGTCAGGATGAAGTTAAGCGAGGAAAAGGCTACGCACTGGATCATGCCTTCAATATTTTGTTGGCTGAACAGTATGACGGTTTTTTAGTCCTTGACGCTGACAGTCGCATTGATGAAAACTTGATTAGTGAGTTTCAATACGCGTTTGCACAAGGTATTGAGGCTCTTCAATGTCGTTACCGAATCGCCAACCCGGACCAGTCGCGTCGTGCCAGACTACAGTACATTGCTTGGTTGGCCTTTAATGAATTGCGCTTATCGGGGCGTGAAAAATTAGCGGTTTCAGTGGGCATACTGGGTAATGGTTTTGCCTTAAGTCGCACGGCTCTTGAGGCAGTACCCTACGAAGCCGGTTCTATCGCGGAAGATATGGAATATCATCTGCGCTTGGTTGCCGCAGGATTTAAAGTGCATTTTCTTGATACCGTCTGCGTTTATTCAGACGCGCCTAATCAGGATGCAAACGCAGCTTCACAGCGAACGCGGTGGGAAGGGGGGCGCTTCAGGCTAATTATTGATCATGTACCGGCGTTATTGAAGGCGGTGTTAAGTGGCCAATGGAATCTGCTTGAACCTTTGTTTGAATTATTGTTATTACCCTTGGCCTATCATGTTTTGTTATTAATGCTGACCTTGCTGATACCCGTAACAAGTTTGCAATGGTATGCGGGCGCTGCATTGTCACTGGTTTATGTACATGTGATGCTGGCTATTCTTCTGGGCGGTGGCGGTCTAAAAGAGCTAAAGGTGCTGGCGACAGTGCCAGTTTATATGGTGTGGAAATTAACTTTATTACCCAAGCTATGGGCTAATAGTCGGCATAACGCCGCTTGGCAACGAACAGATCGGGAGCATTAATGATGAATTTATCGGTTTTTATTGTAACGTACAACAGTTCACCCCTATTGCGCTCTTGCCTTGATAGCCTGCGAGCGCAAACAATGGCAGGCAATTTTGAAG
>CAIMDR010000209.1 GCA_903839795.1 uncultured Methylococcaceae bacterium
CGCAGGTCAATGAAGCCTATCAAAGTGAATACGATTTAGAGCGCGAGTTTATCACCGACTTAGAAAATCAAGGCTATGACTATCTGCGCGATGTAAACACGGCTGAGAAAATGCTGGCGAATGTGCGCGTGCAGTTGCAAACCCTGAATCATGTGCAGTTTTTAGAAGGTGAATGGCGGCGCTTTGTTGAGAGCTATTTAGATAAGCCCAGCGATAACAGTCTCGACAAAACCCGTAAAATTCATATCGACTATATTCACGATTTTGTCTTTGATGATGGCCATATTCAAAACATTGTGCTCTTGGATAAGAAAACGATTGCCCGCAATAAAGTGCAGGTGATTCGACAGTTTGAGCAAAAAGGCACGCAGGCCAATCGCTATGATGTTACCGTTTTAGTGAACGGTTTGCCCTTAGTACATATCGAGTTGAAAAAACGCGGTGTGGCCATTCGCGAAGCTTTTAACCAAGTACACCGCTATAGCAAAGAAAGCTTTAATACAGATAATTCACTGTTTAAATATGTGCAGCTTTTCGTGATTTCAAACGGGACCGATTGCCGTTATTTTGCCAATACCACTCAGCGCGATAAAAACAGTTTTGATTTCACCATGAATTGGGCGAAGTCAGATAACGCCTTGATTAAAGACTTAAAGGATTTTACCGCTACGTTTTTTCAAAAAAATACCTTGTTGAATGTGCTGCTGCATTATTCGGTGTTTGACGTAAGCGACACCTTGTTAGTCATGCGTCCCTACCAAATTGCCGCGACCGAGCGCATTTTGTGGAAAATAAACAGCGCCTATCAAGCTAAAAACTGGAGCACGCTGGAGAGCGGTGGTTATATTTGGCACACCACCGGTTCAGGCAAAACTTTAACCAGTTTTAAAGTCGCACGCTTGGCGACCGAACTGGCTTTTATTGATAAAGTTTTTTTTGTGGTTGATCGTAAAGATCTCGATTATCAAACCATGAAAGAATATCAGCGCTTTTCGCCCGATAGCGTCAATGGTTCAGACAGTACCGCAGGACTTAAGCGTAACCTTGAGAAAGATGACAATAAAATCATTGTGACCACGATTCAAAAACTAAATAACTTGATAAAAGCTGAAGGCGATTTGCCTATCTATAGCAAGCAAGTGGTGTTTATTTTTGATGAAGCGCACCGTTCGCAATTCGGTGAAGCCCAAAAAAATCTAAAGAAGAAATTCAAAAAGTTCTACCAGTTTGGTTTTACCGGTACGCCTATTTTTCCACAAAATGCTTTAGGCGCTGAAACCACTGCCAGCGTGTTTGGCTGTGAGTTGCATGCTTATGTGATTACTGACGCTAGTCGCGATGAAAAAGTGTTGAAGTTTAAAGTGGACTACAACGATGTACGCCCACAGTTTAAGGCGATTGAAACGGAACAAGACGAGAAAAAATTAACGGCGGCAGAAAACAAACAAGCGTTATTGCACCCCGACCGTATTCGAGAAATTTCTCAGTACATCTTAAATAACTTCAAGCAAAAAACGCATCGCCTACAAGCCAATGGCAAAGGCTTTAATGCCCTATTTGCCGTGAGCGGTGTGGATGCAGCCAAGTTGTACTATGAATCGTTTAAGCAGTTACAGAAAGACAGCAGCAAACCACTTAACATAGCGACCATCTTCTCTTTTGCGGCCAATGAAGAACAAGAGGCGGTAGGGGATATTTTGGATGAAAGCTTTGAACTCACCGCAATGGATAGCAGCGCTAAAGAGTTTTTAAGCGCGGCGATTGATGACTATAACGCGCTGTTTAAAACCAATTATGGCGTTGATAGCAATGCCTTTCAAAACTACTATCGCGATCTTGCCATGCGGGTAAAAAATCTGGAAGTGGATTTGATTATTGTAGTGGGCATGTTTTTAACAGGCTTTGATGCACCCACCTTAAACACCTTATTCGTGGATAAGAACCTGCGCTATCACGGTTTGATACAAGCCTATTCACGCACTAACCGTATTGTTGATGCAACAAAGACCTTTGGTAATATCGTCACTTTCCGCGATTTAGAACAAGCCACAATTGATGCCATTACCTTATTTGGTGACAAGAACACCAAAAACGTGGTGCTGGAAAAAAGCTACAAAGAATACATGGAAGGTTTTACCGATGTGGCAACGGGTGAAGCACGGCGTGGTTATTTGGAGGTGGTGACCGAATTGGAACAACGCTTCCCGAATCCTGAAGACATCGTTAAAGAAAAAGATAAAAAAGACTTCGCTAAATTATTTGGTGAATATTTGCGTGTCGAGAATGTGCTGCAAAACTACGACGAATTTGCGGGTTTAAAAGCCTTACAAAGCTTGGATATGACCGACCCTGCCGCCGTAGAGGCGTTTAAAGCCAAGCACTACCTAAACGAAGATGAGTTAGCCGCTATGCAAGCGATTAAAGTGCCAACCGAGCGCACCATTCAAAATTACCGTTCAACGTATAACGATATTCGCGATTGGCTTCGCCGTGAAAAATCTGGTAATGAAAAAGACACCTCCACCCTTGATTGGGGTGATGTGGTTTTTGAGGTGGATCTACTTAAATCACAAGAGATTAATCTGGATTACATTCTGGAATTGATTTTTGAGCATCATAAAAAAATTAAAGATAAAGTCGCCTTGGTTGAGGAGGTACGTCGTTTAATTCGTGCCAGCCTTGGCAGCCGTGCTAAAGAAGGCTTGGTTGTAGATTTTATCAATCAAACCAATTTAGATAATATCCCCGACAAAGCCAGCATTATTGATGCTTTCTTTACCTTTGCTCAAGCTAAACAACAAGCTGAAGCAGAAGAATTAATTAGTGCTGAAAACTTGAATGCAGAAGCCGCCAAGCGTTATATCACGGCATCGTTAAAGCGTGAATATGCCAGTGAAAACGGCACAGAACTGAATGCAATGCTGCCTAAAATGAGCCCGCTGAATCCGCAATACTTAAGCAAAAAACAAAGTGTTTTCCAAAAAATTGCCGCTTTTGTTGAGAAGTTTAAGGGCGTGGGTGGGCGGGTATGATGCAAGCGTTATAAGGTGTTAACGTTTTTAAAGCGGTTATACAACGGGTAAGTGTTCAGTCCCCCTCTTTGAAAAAGAGGGGTTAGGGGAGATTTTATTAGATAAATCAGCGACCAACTTAAGCCGGGACTGTAAAACAGCGTGGAAAAATGTCCAGGGGATCGGGGAAAACAGCGTCAAAAACTGTCCACCCTGATATGTGTCATTATCCGGTATTTTACCGGAGCAACCTTGGATGTTATTTATGGATTTTATTGCCGAAATTAGAAGACGTC
>CAIMDR010000210.1 GCA_903839795.1 uncultured Methylococcaceae bacterium
GCCAGCATGACTTGCGACGCTAACCGCTCGTAGCATCGCATCACGCAGCAAAGCTTGGCCTATGCCCTGGTTGTGATACCGTTTATCGACAGCCAAGCGACCAAGCAGAAGGACTGGCAATGGGTCTGGCATGTTTCGCTGCAAATTCTTGGGTGCGGACTCATGACAGATCGCACCCGCTGACAGGCTATAGTAACCAATAACTGTCGCACTGGAACACACTACAAAACACCGTGAAGCACCAGACGCATGATTTTTAAATGCGCGTCGTTTTAGCCAATCGTTTAAAGAGGCTTCACCACAATCAAAAGTAGCCAGATCATGGTCAGCGGTTATAGTGGCGGGTAGCTTTATTCCCATGGCGCTTTAGTCTTAAGTAATCTGCGGAGCTTGTCAGTGGGTGCCAGCGGGTTATCAAGAAGTGCCTGAAATTTAGCAAATGTACCTTGGTCGACGGTAAAGAAAGTTTGGTCAAGTAAAACGTTTTCTGCTTCACGGCAAGCTGCTTCAAGCATAAAGTCTGACCTGCTGCGACCCAAGCGATCAGCGGCTTGGTCAATTAAATCTCGTTGTTTGGCTTTTGCGCGGATGTTTATGGAGACGGCTTCTTTTGACTGGGTTAGCTGCATGGTTATACTCCTTTGTGGATTTTTTATCATACAACCACGTATAGAACATTGCAACACAAATGTCGAGGGGATAGAAAAGACCTTGCCGGCTTTTGGATTTTCTACCCGATAACCAGCCGATAAAGTGACCCGTTCAAAACGGCTACACACTCCGTAGCTTTTTCGTTTGCTATAAACTCAACCCAATTTCCAACGCCTTAAGCTCGTCATCAAGTTCGGCAATTTCACCCAAAATTTCGCCCACTTCACGCAACTTTTCCGGCTTGTAGAAAATCTTGTTAAAGTTTAGCTCAACACCGACCACGTTTTCTAAGTAGCTAAACGGCTTGCTGATGTATTTGGCCATAAAGGCTTCAATCGCCGCTTGGTTATCGGCTTGGTCTTTATGAAAAGGAATAATCTCGTAATCTTTTTGGATGTCGGGCGTGAGTTCCACGCTGATTTCAATGCGCTCTGGCTGACTTTTGCTGGCTTTTTTGAGTGCCGACTTGATAACAATCTTTCCGCACCCCAGCACCTCTTGTTTATTACTCGTTTTGATCAAGGTTTCTTGTTCAGCGTCATAATGGTATTGCGCTTGGTGAGTGGTAACAACTAGGGGCTGTTCTTTGTAATCAAGACTAGCAATAAAGTGTTTAATATCCTGCTCAAAATACTCTGCAAGTGTTTTATGCGTATTACGGTCAAAGTCGGTAATCACAAACTCGGTTAGCTCTCGCTCACCATTGCTCAGGTTTAGGGGTGTCAGCTTCTCACTGGCTTTACCGTTCTCCAATTGTGCAGCAAAGCTGTTACCAAATTCATCCACATTAGTGAGTACAATGGCTTGTTTGTTAAAGTAAAAGAACTCCTTGTCAAACACCTTGGCGTAATCGTTATCTTGATAAGCGGTCAGCGTGGCGACAATTTCTAGGCGATTAAACTCATCGACTTCTTTGCGTTTAGAGCCTTTGCTTTTTTTAAGCGGTTTAAATTTGTTACTGGCATTAATCAGCATCACCTGGTCTTTTTGGTGGGGCTGTTTGTTTTTATTCAGTATCCACAAATAGGTGTAAATACCGGTGTTAAAAAATTCATCGGTGGGCAGCTGAATAACGGCTTCGACAATGTCGCTATCCAGCATCCATTTGCGGATATTACTTTCTGCGGAACCGGCATCACCGCTAAACAAGGTTGAGCCGTTATGTACCACCACGCCCGTGCCAACATTATCCAGTTTGGCAATAAGATGCTGCATAAACAGCAATTGTCCGTCCGAGATAGACGGCAAAAATTTAAAACGGCCGGTTTTGTCGTTAATAATATCTTTGTCGTAGCCTTTCCAGCTGACGCCATACGGTGGATTGGCAATGACCACATCAAATTATTCGTTATAAAACTTGTCATCCA
>CAIMDR010000211.1 GCA_903839795.1 uncultured Methylococcaceae bacterium
CAAGCTGCCTTTAAGTTAAGTACAATAACACCGTAGGAGCGGGCCATGCCCGCGATAATTTGGCTGCAATGCTTAGCTTTAGCTTCTTCATCGCGGGCATGGCCCGCTCCTACAATGCTTAACTTAATGGCAGTGAAGCTGGAGCTTGGGAACGAGTACAATGATCAAAATGAATGCTACGCTGCACACCCGGCTAAGATAAATTCCGCTAACCTCAACATTTAAAAAATAAATGCCACAAAAATAACTTGATTTTTATATCAATATAAGAGCATTATTTGCAGCATACATTTTTCGCTAGACTCCTATCCTCTCCGCTTAAAGGTTTACTACCATGACTACATCCATTATCCCACGCGATGACACCAGCAAACTGGTGTTGCTTCAACAATTAAACGCTCAACTACCCAACTACGCCAGCGCCTTGGACATAACCGAAAGCGATCTGGCTCAACTCAAGGTTGGCTTGGATTGGTTCGATTACAGTCTTAAGGCGCAAGAAACCACACAAAACTATAGCCATTCATTGGTCGCCCTTAAAAATACCCTGCGTGACGGCCCCAAAAACACGATTATCAATCTGCCATCACTTCCGATATTTCCACCTACACCCACGTCCCAGCCTTATGCCGACATCTTTGGCTTTTTGGGCGCGTTAATTACCCGCATTAAATATCACAAAAACTACACAGACGCTATCGGCAAAGCGCTAAAGATTATCGCCACACCAAGCCAAGGCATTGATTTTGCTTCCCTGCAACCGGCATTATCGGTTGATTTTCAGGGCGGTCATCCGGTGCTGCATTGGAAAAACAACAGCACTGATACGATAGAGATTGAAGCCGATCACGGCACCGGTACTTTTAGCCTGCTGACCATCCAGCAAACTCCCGGTTACCAGGATAATACCCCGCTCCCCACCTCTGGAACCGCTGTGCTCTGGAAATACCGCGCCATTTATCGTATTCGTGATGCACAAATAGGACATTGGAGCCAAGTGTTGGAAGTTGGGGTTAAGGGCTGAGGCTTAGAATATTAATTGTGACTACCTTAATACGGTTATCGTTCTGGAAAAGAGGTCTGAGCTCTTTATTTTTTAAATAAAAGTATATTGGCATTTAATGAAATACAAACTCATAAATTACAGAGATTAATCAAATGAATTACTTGTTACTATTCGCATTAATTGTTGGTCCCGCCTTGTGTATCATATTTTGTTTATTGGGGATAGCAGAAAGTAAAAGAGCGGTAAATTCCATAAAAAGGTTCGAAGCAAGAAAAATGAAAAAAAAGATGGATATCTATCATTTTTAAAAGAGATAGACAATCTCTATTTTTATATAATTTCTTATCGTCTAGTTGGTTAGGGCACTCAAATGGAGAAACGTGGGTTCAAATCCCACTTGGCAGCCGTTGTAGGTCAATTACGAACGTCAATCGTCTAGTGGTTAGGGCAATCGTAAGGAGAAACGTAGGTTCAAATCCTACTGAGGAATTATATAAAAATAAAGCTTGCTATTTTGTTTAAAATAAATTATAATAACTCATAAATTAAATAAAGTGAGTAACAAATTATGAAAGAATATGAAATCAACTTTGATCAATGGCATGTTTTATTTAAACGCCACGAAAACCGTTATGACTTCTTTGTCGCTAGTTCTTCTGAAATAGCCTGTAATATGGCTCGTTGGAAATATGGTGACGCTATTGATATCCTAAATGTTTGTATTTCTGAATAAGGAACTCTAATGACTACAGTAGCCGAATTAATTGCATACCTTCAAACTCTACCTCCTGAAACTACCGTAGATGTTCTTGCTGAAGAAACAGCAGGATATAGTAGCTATTCACATTGGATAGATTTAGAACTTCCAGATGAATATGGTTGTGGTAAGTCTATGGAATTTTACGATTGCGTTAGTCTTGGCAAGCCTTTTCTTAGAATGGGTAGGGGTTGATGACTAGAATCAATTCAGACATAGACCCTAAATTACTCAAACGAATGCACCTGTTAGCAGAACTACGAGAAATAACGATGGTTCCTGGTTCTCTTAAAAGAAGTTTAATGACCAAATCTCGCCTTATGGTTCTATCTAGTATCCCTAAACAGTTCAC
>CAIMDR010000212.1 GCA_903839795.1 uncultured Methylococcaceae bacterium
AGCTGATCAAAAGTCTTTTAACAAAATAAAATACCGTCAACTTCATATAGTCCGCTTGCGGCAAGCACTTTGTCATGTTGAGAAATGTTAAAAGACTTTTGAGCTATTACTTAAGTGTTCAGTCCCCCTCGTTGAAAAAGAGGGGTTAGGGGAGATTTTATTAGATAAATCCCCTCTGCATTCCCAACCTGGAGCTTGGGAATGAGTACAACAGTTAAGGCGACCCCTAATAATTTTTGTGCAGAGCTTGCAGGATTTATCGGTGTAAGAAAGAAACATCAATAGCGCGTGGGTGGGTAAAGTACCGAATAGAGCTGTTTTTAAAGCTGGGTGATTTATGAATTGTGCTTAGAGCAGTTTAACCAGAGCAGCAATCACAGCAACCTGCGCCAGCATTAAGGCACCCACCCATTTGATCAGATCTACTTTAAGCTCAAGTAAATCTGTTTTGGTGACGTTCTTTAAGCTTTCTATTTCACGGTGTAAATCGTCCTTGGTGGCTAATTCACTTTGTGATTTTTTTAGCACAGCTACTACTGTTTCTGATTGTTTGCGTGTAAATCCATTCGTTTCAAGTTCGTTGACTAATTCTTGTATAGTCTTTCAGAAATTAAATTTCCATTCACGTTGTTGTAAAATCATACAGATAACATCCCTTGAAGGGATGGTATCTGTTAGCATCGAAGTTATTTATCTGAAAATCTATATGTCGAAAGTAATGGTGGCCATGTGCTTAAGTCCCCGCTAAATTATTTTATAAATATCAATGTAGTCTTAAGGGCTACTGCTTGTCAACAAACGAGATAATAACACAATGAGGTTAGCATGTATTCAAGCCGTATCAACGGCTGAAGGACGGCAGATTACCCAAGCTGAAGCCGCCAAGATTGAGGGCAGAATCCTCAAGCCCCGTCGTATAAGGAATCAATTATGATGGGTTTCGGCTATCGCCTCTACCCATCCTACGCGCTCCGATCCGTTTATCGCTTACGAAAATATCAAAAATAAAATGTCTAATGCAGTTTCTTATATTTTATTGGCTATTGATAAAGAAACAAAATAAACTCTTAACCCCACGCCATAACTGGCTGAAAATATAGTGATTGTGGTTTGTGGTTTGTGGTTTGTGGTTTTTAGTACATTTTTTTAACAATTCGCAATTTAATTTGCTCAACAATAGGTAAAACATGAACACAAAATTTTTAACAACAGCAGCCGTATTGGCGCTTAGCCTTAGCACCGGTGCCGAGGCATCTTTAGTAGCCCGTTCCGGCGGCATCGTCTATGATACCGTCAATAATATAAGTTGGGCATCTGATGCCAACTTGTTTCAAACCCAAGCTGCGGGTAATGCCAATTTGGTCAGTGAAATTATCACAGCCAATAGCGGGGTTATTAATGATACGGCCAATTCTTACGATGGCAATGATGGTATCTATAACTTGAGCAGCGCAGACTTTAATACCACCACTGGAGCTATGACCTGGTTTGGGGCACAAGCTTGGGCAAACAATTTAAGCTTAGGTGGGTATACGGATTGGAGCCTGCCCACGTATCTACTTTAAAAAGCCGGGTAAATTGAATGCTAGCAATAATTAAGTAGTTAATTTTAAAGTATTTTATTTTTTACATACCACGTTTTACCCGGGGATTTAAAGTGGATACCCTGCCCACCACTGTTCCTGCTGTTTATGGTTATAACCAAACCGGCAGCCAACTGGGTGATCTATTTTACAATCAATTGGGTGGTGTAGCAGTTAAAAGTATTGCAACAACCCACAATGACAACTATAATCTATTCACTAACGTCCAGAGTTATGTGTACTGGTCGGGTAGTGAGTACGCGCCCGGTCCTCACGACGCGTGGGTCTTCAATACCGACGTTGGCGTCCAGTACAACAACGTTAAGGGTAACCAGCTCTACGCATGGGCTGTTCGCCCGGGCGATGTTGCCGCCGTTCCGGTACCCGGTGCGTTTTGGTTATTCGGTAGTGGGTTGGTTGCGTTAACCGGCTGCGTGGGTTGTGCCGGGGTTGTTTTATAACTGCGACCAAATGATTTGCTGCCGCCAAATTTTCTTGCTTCAGCATTC
>CAIMDR010000213.1 GCA_903839795.1 uncultured Methylococcaceae bacterium
AGCATGTTGAGCTTAATAGGCATTTGTTGCTAGGATGCTGTCCGAGAATAGGAACCGTAGCGAGGGGAAGCTATTTTGAGTCAGATTTTTTGATCATTTGAGGCGAATAGTTGTGCTATTTAACGAAAATGAGCGGAAAATCTGGCCGAAATGGCTTTTCCGCAGTAGGTTTTCTATTCTCGGACAGCCTCCTAGTGGGACTGATACAGACAAATTATTCACCCAGTCATTACTGCTACTGATTTGTAATTATTATCGCCCATACGCATTGCGGGAAAAACGTATTAACTTATTGCTTAATTGCCTGCGGTATAACCCGCGCTGCAAATTGTCTTTTTTGATTGAAGATTTGGCTTTCTTTCAGATTGACTGCCTTGCACAATCTTCTTTGTCACAGACGGCGACTTATTTTTGAAAATAGAGACTATCGGACAGCGCCTCGGTGGACTTTACGTAATGAGGCTCTACATTAGTCGGGCAAATAATTGCTTAGGTTATAGCTAAAAACCATAGTGTTACGCATGATATCGGCAGTTTTTTTACCGGTTATGGTGAAAAAACAATGCCTTTCTGGCAGCGATTCATTACTTTTTCTGATGCTCTTTCTGGCGACAACCAGTAATATCAATCGGCAGTAGATGCAGCCAGTCAGATATTTCAATTATTTAATCAGATTCTTGATGACATCAGTCATTAAGACCACATAGCGGCATATTAAGCGATGAATAATGTAAATCAACAGGCGTTGGAACAAGCCATGCAAATCTGTGCTGCTGAGCCTATTCATCAAATTGGCCATATTCAGCCGCATGGCGCGATACTGGTTTTAAGCGCAGACAACCTGCGTATGGTACTTCAGGCCAGTTCCAATATTAACTGTTTTATTGATTGTCCTGTTGAAGGTGCGCTCGGCAAGTCACTGATTGAGCTAATGGGAGGTGCTTCAGCTCGACAGATTGAGCAATTAATTGAAGATGCCAAAGTTCACGATAATGCTACCGGCCTGGTCAGCGCTTCCCTGCAACAAATGTCGGTAGATCTTGATGTACATATTTATAGAGACGAGAGCTTGTGGATATTGGAGCTATGTCATGACATCGGTTTGCCCAAACGAGAGAAGTTGGGTGAGCTGCTTATGCGCTTGCAGGACTCGCTATTGGCTACTAAATCAGATACCGAAACTATTAGTTACTTTGAAGAGATCACTCAGTTAGTACAGTCGCTTACCGGCTATGATAGTGTCATGGCTTATCGTTTTGAAGCCAATTGGGACGGCGAGGTTATTGCCCAAAGCCGTATTGAAACGGCCCCTTCTTATCTGGGCACGCAGTTCCCGGCCAGTGATATTCCGCCTCAGGCACGAGAGTTATACACCAAAAACCTGGTGCGTATCGTTACTGATGTCAATGCTGAGCCGATAGCCATAATTCCAACGCTAAATCCGGTCAGTCAACAACCGCTTGATATGACTTATTCGGCATTGCGCAGTCTTTCTCCCATACATCTGGAATACCTCCGCAATATGGGGGTTGAGGCGTCTATGGTGATTTCACTACTGCAAAACGGGCGGTTATGGGGTTTAATTTCTTGTCATCACATGACTCCAAAACGGGTATCTTTCGCCATGCGGGATGCCGCAATGTTTATCTCACGAATGGCATCAACAGAGCTGACATCAATTGAATTAAGGGCGGAACATAAATTACGTATAAAGGTTTCGCATATTAAAACTGCATTGCTTAAATCCATCATCACCCAGTCAGAAGAGAAAGTTCTGCAACGCTTAAGCTCCGATCTCCTTAACGCAGTCGATGCTTCAGGTCTGATTATTGTCGTTGAAGGCAAGCGTTATGTCTTTGGACAAGTACCGGAAGCGATAGCGGTTGATGAACTCTTGAGCTGGTTAGGCAAGCAGTCAATAACAGATATTTTTAGCTGCAATAATCTGTCCGAACAGTTTTCTGCCGCCAGTGCCTATACAGAAATTGTATCCGGGGTCATTACCTCAACACTTTCAAACGATATGCGCAATTGCCTGGTTTGGTTGCGTAAAGAAAAAACACGTACTGTGAAATGGGCGGGTAGTTACGAACAAGGTCTTGTGCAAGCCCCGAATGGAAATTTTCATCTTAATCCTCGAAACTCCTTTAAATCCTGGTCGGAATTATCGCGTGGCCATAGTATCCCGTGGACTTTACTCGAGATTAAAATTGTTAATGCCTTTGGGCAGACCCTCTCGGAAGGTTTGGCACAAAAACATAAGTCTCGGCTGGCAGATAATGAACGAGTAGAGCTTCTGGGACGTTTGCAAAAAATTGCCAGCCGTTTGCCGGGGGTTGTCTATCAATTTCGTTTGGATGCTAATGGCAATAACAGCTTTCCCTATATTAGTGAAGGTATTAGTGATATTTATCGGCTCAGGCCGGAAGACGTTTTCGATAATGGAGCAAAAATATTTGCCCTGATTCACCCCGATGACCAATGCGATATGTGGCAATCCATTCAACAATCCGCTCAACACTTGACGCCATGGAATCACGAGTATCGAGTGAAGTTTAATGAGGGTGATGAGCGTTGGCTGCATGGAAACTCAATACCCGAAAAGGAAGCGGACGGCTCAACGTTATGGCACGGCTTCGTCACAGATATCACCGTACGCAAGCAGGCCGAAGATGAACTACGTATTGCCGCTACGGCCTTTCAACTTCAAGAAGGCATTATGGTCACCGATGCCGATGGCATTATCTTGCAGGTAAATAATGCCTATACGGCCATCACTGGCTATTCTCCGCAGGACGTCATTGGCAAGAACCAACACCTTCTTAACTCAGGGCGCAACGATGTTAATTTTTATACCGAGATGTGGAATACCATTAAAAAAAGTGGTTCTTGGTCAGGTGAAAGCTGGGATCGTCGCAAGAATGGTGAAATATATCCGGAATACTTGACTATCACGGCAGTAAAAGCAGTCAATGGTAAGGTAACCAATTACGTTACCAGCCTGACTGATATTACCATCAGTAAAGCTGCCGATTCCGAGATTCGACATCTGGCCTACTACGACCCGCTTACGCAATTGGCCAATCGACGACTGCTTAGGGATCGTATTCAGCATGCCTTGGCAGTTAGCATCCATAGCGGGGAAAAAGGTGCGCTTATGTTTCTTGACCTGGATTATTTTAAGACGCTTAACGACACCCTCGGTCATGAGGTGGGTGACTTACTATTGCAACAGGTTGCAACCCGGCTAATAAGTTGCGTGCGTGAAAGCGATACCGTAGCTCGTTTAGGGGGTGATGAGTTTGTCATATTGTTGGAAGGTTTAAGTAAGCATGCCATTGCTGCAGCGGCGGAAACCAAAGTGATTGGTGATAAGATTCTGGCGACTCTTAGTCAACCCTACCAATTTGCTTCACATAAATACCACGGTACAGTAAGTATGGGCGCTACTTTGTTTACAGGTCAGCGAGAAGGCATAGATGAACTTTTTCGGCAGGCAGATATTGCGATGTATCAGGCTAAGGCTAGTGGCCGCAATAGTCTGTACTTTTTTGATCAACAGATGCAAGAGTCCATTAATGCGCGTGCATCAATAGAAACTGATTTACGCAGTGCACTTGAACAGCAACAATTTCAACTGTATTACCAAATTCAGGTTGATGCCTTGGAGCGCCCAATAGGTGCAGAGGCGCTGATTCGGTGGCTACACCCTCAGCGTGGTTTGGTATCACCCTATCATTTCATTCCGCTGGCAGAAGAAATCGGGCTGATTTTACCAATTGGACAATGGGTATTAGAAACCGCTTGCGCTCAACTAAAGGCATGGGAACAAGATGAGGCTACCAGCAATCTTACGCTATCAATTAACGTCAGCGCCAAGCAATTCCACCAAGCAAACTTTGTAGCCCAAGTGCAAAGCGCAGTACAACGTCATGCAATTAATCCAACTAAATTGAAGATGGAGCTGACCGAAAGTATGTTGGCCGAGAATCTTGAACAGATTATCGCTGCAATGAGTACATTGAATGTCCTTGGCATTCGCTTTTCATTGGACGACTTTGGCACCGGCTATTCATCTCTGCAATATCTGAAACATTTGCCTTTGTATCAAATGAAAATCGATCAGGCGTTTGTGCGAGACATTACCGTTAATAGCAGCAATGATCGTGAACTCGTGTGCGCTATTATTAGAATGGCGGAAAATTTGGGGCTTGAGGTTATTGCCGAAGGGGTTGAAACAAAAGAACAGCAAAAAATTCTCTTAGAAAGAGGCTGTGTCCATTACCAAGGTTATTTATTTGGCAAGCCTACACCGATTAAGCAGTTTGAAGTGGAGCTAAACAGGAATGCTTTTCGGTTTGCTGTACTCACTCACTTACCCAGTTAATTTTAACGACGCATATTGTGCCTCTTACTTTTTCGAGGCCGTATGAAACCACCGCACCTCAACACGACCTTCACCGTCGTCATTTTTTCGGTCACTATCCAGGCGATGTTCACCAAGGAGCGTCTTGTCGGCTTATTGCGATGATATGCCCATCGGCTTTCAATATTCGCTTTTGTCCGGTGGTTGAGTTTCGCTGATGAGTGCTTGATTGCCCATTACTGACGGCGGGACGTTCCAGTCGTCAGCTCTTGATCAGGTTAATCAATTATCTTAAAAAACCTATTTGAGCCACAGATAAACACGGATTTACTTAGATAAACAACGCGTTAGATCAATTTTTTTGATCACCCTTTGGGTAAATTGTCAGTCGTGCGTAACATCATGCATTATCAGTGCTTATCTGTGTAAATCGTTGGCTAAATGAAGTTTTTAGGATTATCCCTGCATTAGAAAAATCCTAAGGGATTGATGTCATAGCTGATGAGCATGTTTTTGGTTTGTTGATAATGGTCCAGCATCATTTTATGATTTTCACGCCCCACACCTGATTTCTTATAGCCGCCAAAGGCGGCGTGAGCCGGATAATGGTGATAGCAGTTTGTCCATACCCGACCCGCTTGAATGGCGCGTCCCATACGGTAGGCCCGATTCATGTCACGCGTCCAAAGACCGGCACCTAAACCAAACTGTGTGTCATTGGCAATCGCCAAAGCTTCAGCTTCATCTTTAAAGGTGGTTACCGATATAAATGGGCCAAAAATTTCTTCCTGAAAGATACGCATTTTATTGCCCCCTTTCATTATTGTCGGTTCAATATAGTAGCCGTCAGAGAAACCACTTCCTATAGCGGCAACTTCACCGCCCATTAAAACTTCAGCCCCTTCATCCTTGCCAATTTGTACATAATCCAGAATTTTGTCAAACTGTTGTTTGGAGGCTTGTGCGCCTACCATGGTATCGGTATCCAACGGATTGCCGCGTTTAATCTGCTTGGCGCGTGCGATGACTTTAGCGATAAATTCATCATAGATAGATTCCTGTACCAACAGACGTGAAGGACAGGTACACACTTCACCCTGATTAAAAAAGGCCAGTACCGCACCTTCTACGCATTTGCTGACAAAAGCATCTTCTTGAGCCAGAACATCCTCAAAAAAGATGTTGGGGGATTTGCCGCCTAACTCAACCGTGGAGGGAATGATGTTTTCTGCGGCGCATTTTAAAATATGCGCACCGACAGGCGTTGACCCGGTAAAGGCTATTTTTGCAATCCGGGTGCTGGTTGCCAATGCCTGTCCCGCTTCTGCGCCATAACCGTTAACAATATTGATAACGCCAGCGGGTAATAAATCGCCAATCAATTCCATCATCACCAAAATTGAGGCAGGCGTTTGTTCAGCGGGCTTCATCACCACGCAGTTACCGGCTGCCAGGGCAGGGGCTAATTTCCAGCAAGCCATCAATAAAGGAAAGTTCCACGGAATAATTTGCCCAACCACACCGAGTGGCTCGTGAAAATGATAAGCCACAGTATTTTCGTCAATCTCACCAATTGAGCCTTCTTGAGCGCGAATACAACCTGCAAAATAGCGAAAATGATCGGCTGCCAAGGGAATATCTGCGGCCAACGTTTCCCGTATGGGCTTGCCATTATCCCAAGTTTCGGCAACCGCCAGCGTTTCAAGATTGGCTTCGATTCGGTCGGCAATTTTCAATAAGATGTTTGAGCGGGCGGTGACTGACGTTTTTCCCCACGCCTCTTTTGCCGCATGAGCCGCATTCAGTGCCAGCTCAATATCTTCAGTGGAAGAACGGGGAATGGCACAAAATACTTTACCGTTTACAGGACTGAGATTATCAAAGTATTGGCCTTTAACCGGATCAACCCAGTGGCCGCCGATAAAATTGCCATAACGTGCTTTAAAGTGAACTTTACTGTTGGGTTGGTTGGGATCTATATAAAGCATTTTTTGCTCCTGACTTGCATAATTGAAGATAACTTGTTTTTATAGTGTATTAACTGAATCAAATAATGACCTATTGCTACGTAATCATTCACCTCCCCCTTTGAAAAAGGGGGATTTATCTAATAAAATGTCCCCTACCTCCTCTTTGTTAAAGAGGGGGGGACTGAATAATTACATCGCTTCAGCTATTGCCTGTAAAAAAGCTAAAGCTGTTTTATTTCAGTTGGTTGCTTAAATTAACAGCATTACCCCAATCCACTTTTTTCAAAGGCGGGCGAGCAAAGCGAGGGGGACTGAATACTTACGTTTAAGGCAGGATCAGGTTTTCCCTGTATATAAGACGCGCTGGGGTCAATAATAAAACGATTATTCATGGTAGTGCGGCCTATCAACATGCGAAAGAGCATGCTATCCCGATTAGTCAACGTCATTTCTGCGGTGATAAGGGATTGCCCCAAAATTAGCGGGGTTTCTATCACATAACGTCGTTGTTTGTGGCCACCAGAATCCGATACCATACGCCGATCTTTAATTGGGGCGTGGCATTCAATCGCTATGTCGGAATTGTTTTGTATGGGATGAAGGGTAAACATAACCCAGCGTTGCCCACCTTTTCGGTAGGGGTCAATAGCGAAAGCATGTAAAGCCGACGAACGTGCGCCGGTGTCCACTTTAGCTTTAAGCTGGGCAATGTTAAGTTCCGGTAAACTCACCCATTCGCGCCAACCCAATAGTGGGTGTGATGTAGGTATGTGCGTCATAATGCCCCCTTTAATTAATCAACGGGCTTGCTGCTATTGCCGCCCTGGTCCAAAATTTGATTATCTGTTTTGATATCTCGCTTTCGCCCTCGGCGTAGATGAATATTTCCGCGTTTTTTATTACGTGCTTTTACACGTCTGATATCCAGTTTTTGCTGATTAATTTCTACCAGTTTTAAATGTTGAAATATATCCGGAGGCATTTCATCGGGAAGTTCAATCAGTGTATAGAGGTGTTGAATATTAACGTTATGGATATTTTTTTTGTCGACACCTGACTCTTCAATCAGTACTTTTTTAAGCTGTTCCAGTGTGATACGGTGTTTAGAGCCTACATCCAACCGGTAACGAACCATTTTAAGGATTAACGGCGAGTTGTTTGTTGGTAACTGAAGGTCTGTTTTTTTATCCTCTTGAAATACGGGCGGTAAGGTATTTTCAGAAGTCTGGGTTAAATACATCAGCGCCGCTGCAAAGGTTACTATATCGATTTGCAGTTCAGCTGCCAGAGTGCTGATAAATTCACGCTGGCTGTCGATATTTTTGCTGTTTATAATGTGTTGTAGTCGATTTTTCAACGGTTCTTCTTTGTTTAAATAGTTGATCATAAATTCTTTACTGGTTTAATCATGAGCAACTCAACGTTTTGTAACTAATCCAAAGTGGATTTAAAAAGTCGATGTATAGTCTTTCAGAAATTAAACTTCAATTACGTGACGTTTTGAGTCGGCACGGATAACATCCCTTAAAGGGAGGGTATCCGTTAGTATCGAAATTATTTATCTGAAAAGCTGTAGGTATTTTAGAGACCGGTCATGGTATTGTTTATTTTTAGAAGTTAACTTCTGCTTCTATATGATCATGATGACTCAGGCAATATTATAAAACCTATTAAATAATTTCCACATAAGCTTCATCACGCAGGCGGCGCATCCAAAGCTCGGTTTCTTCTTCAATTTTTCGTTTACGAATGGCATCTCTAACCAGGTTCTTTTTGTGCTCAAGACTGTCATCTTTATTTTCCCGATCAAGAACCTGAATTAAATGCCAACCAAATTGTGTCTGTATGGGGTCACTGATTTGATTGATGTCCAATTTGGTCATGGCTTCTTCAAACGGCTTAACCAGATCACCGGGACTTACCCAGTCAAGTGAGCCCCCCTTTAATGCGGAACCTTTGTCATCTGAATGGGCACGGGCAAGCGAGGCAAAATTATCACCGTCTGCAATGCGCACTTTTAAGGCCAGCAAGCGTTTTTTAGCTTCTTCGTCATCAACCAATTCATTGGTTTTTATTAAAATATGACGCACCTTGGTTTTGGTAATAATATGATTATCAAAACCTTTTATTTCCAGCATTTTAATAATATGAAAACCGCTGGGACTACGAATCGCATCGGCGACTTCACCGGTACGCATTTGACTGACTTTATCAGCAAACAGTGTGGGTATATCATTAACTGTACGCCAACCCAGATCACCGCCTTTTAGGGCATTGTCGTCTTCTGACTCACTCATGGCGGCTTGGCTAAAATCGTGACCTGCCCGGAGTTTTTTAACGAGATTATCGGCTTTGCTTTGGGCTTTTTGTATCTCGCTTGCTGAGGCGGCTTCTTTAACAGCAATCAGGATATGACCCAAATGATACTGAGCCGCCTCTTCGCCCACTTTTCCCTGAGTTTCCAGATAGTGATCGACTTCTCGGTCGGTCACTTTAATGCGTCCGCCTATTTCTCTGCTACGTAATTGGTTAATAATAATTTCATTGCGCATATTATCCAAAAAGCCTTTATAGGTCATGCCCTGATGTTCCAGTTCTGCTCTAAACTGCTCGAGGGTCATATTATTTCTTTGGGCAATGTCGGCTGCCGAATTATTAAGCATCTCCTCAGTTACCGTAATTCCGGCTTTTTCTGCCAATTGGCGCTGAAGTCTATCGATGATCATTTTTTCCAGCACCTGTTTACGTAAAACAGACTCAGGCGGCATCTGTGTTTTACTGGCTTGTATTCTTTGTTCAATAGTCGATACTTCCTGGTTTAATTCTTGTTCCAGAATAACATCATCTTCAACTACGGCGGCAATTTTGCCAAGGACTTCTGCCGTTACCGGCACATTGCCCAGTAGTAAACAGCTGGTCAGTAAAGAAATAACGGCTTTTTTCATTGTGTTCTGAGTGCTCATTTTTGAGATTTCCGGTAGCCATAAATTTCGCGTTGTAAAAAAGTGTCCATATCGTCGCCGAGGGCGGACAAGCCTTTTAGTTCTACTTCGAAAAATATGCCGTTTTGGGCGGTACCCGTGAGTGCCAAATTGGTGTTGGTACCGATGAGGCTGCTGTTGGCATTGGAAATATTATTAATGTAATGCCGCAGCGCTATACGGAACCGCCAACAACAATTTTCTTTCTCAACACCGAATAAAGCATCCTGGGTTTTATTATACAACAGTGAATACTGCCAGCGACCCATTGCCGACCAGTTATCATAAATCGGATAACGAAACGATACATCGCTCTGAGTAATATCATTGGTTTTATCAGGTATCAGCGGGTTTTTTCTATAAAGATACCCTATATTGAAAATCTCATTATCCGGATTGTTATAATGAATACCGGCTTGGCCTCTTTGAAGCTCATTCAGTTGAGGATTCCATTGCAAACCTGTAGTAACCGATAAATTACGAGTTAATTCGCTGGATAATTCAGTAACCAGATTTGAGTAGCTGCCAGTTTGTGCGGTGCTACCGGGTACGAGAGCGTTGGTTCCTGCGTACTGCAAAGTAACATTTCGGTCACGAAAATAAAAAATTTCCCCAATATTTAATTTTAGTCTTTCCAGGCCGGAGTTATCATCAATCAGTCGCGAAGTAATAGCGGTTGTTATCTGATTGGCATCCTGTATTCTGTCGCTGCCGCTAAAACTGTTTTCCCTGAACATGGAGTAGTAGTTAAAGTCATACAGCGCACTATCAAACACTGGAATATCCTGCTGATTGGAATAGGGAACATATAAATAAAAGAGTCGGGGTTCCAGTGTATGCACAAATGAGGTGTTAGCCATATTTAGATTACGCTCAAAGAACAAGCCGCTATCAGTAGAAAAAATAGGCAAGGTTCTGGAAGCGGAGCTGGAGCTGGATGAGCCGGGTTGCAAGTTATTTAGAATATACTGGGTGTGTTGCACAGAAAGTTTGGGCGTAATAAACGAACTGGGTGTTTGCAGTGGAATACTGACTGAGGGCTTGGTATTAATACGTTGACCATTAACCAGACTGGCTTGTTGAAAATAGACATATTCATTTTCCATGGCGGTGTTTAGCGGCATGAACTGAAAGCTATGATTCAGATTAAGGTTAATTTGGGGCAATTTTCGATAAGGGAGAGCCGCATCAAGTATGGTGTTATTAATGGACTGATAATTGTCAACCAGACCTGAAAGGGAAACACCGGCACCCGCATAATTAACGTTGGCATAACTTCTAAGATAATTGTAGTTAGAGAAGCTTAGTGCATTGCCCAATTCAGCGAAATAGGTTTTATCAGACGCATAATTCAAGTCCATGTTTGAACTGATATGAGGCGTAATTCGGGAGGTGTTTTTGATCGAACCCAAATAGCGTGTGGTGTTAAGGACGCTATCATGCGGCATAACTTCCAGTGCCACATTCCCGCTTGATTGCTCGGTTA
Source organism: uncultured Methylococcaceae bacterium (assembly GCA_903839795.1). Classification (GTDB taxonomy): domain Bacteria; phylum Pseudomonadota; class Gammaproteobacteria; order Methylococcales; family Methylomonadaceae; genus Methylobacter_C. The sequence continues at coordinate 10,804 of CAIMDR010000213.1, forward strand.
GATAACGGAATTTACCCGCCAATAAAGGGCCTCTTGACGTCAACTCGCGAGGGATTAAAGTGGCGTCATAATTAGGGGCAATATTCCAGTAATAAGGTGCCGCCATACGAAATCCGCCGTACTTGGTAGAACCAAATGAGGGCGCAAGAAAACCGGAAAGCCGTCTATTATCAATAGGAAAGGATATATAAGGCGTGTAAAACGCAGGCGTACCTTTAAATTCCAACCAGGCATTTTTAGCCGTTCCTTTGCCGGTGGTTTTATTCATTTTTAATTCGGGCGTGTGAATAACCCAGTCCTGATTGCCGGGACGACAACTGGTATAAGCCACATCTTTGTACTGCGACAACGTTTTACTTTGCCGATTATAGGATTTTGCCATGCCTCTTAAGGGAGTCTCTGGTGAAATAAACTGCACATTTCTTAGTTTGGCCTGATCAGCGGCCAGATTGAGCATGGCTGTTTCACTGTGCAGCGCCAGAGCATCTTCACGATAATAGACATTGCCGTGCATATCCATCACCTGTGAAACACTATCATAATTAGCTGTGTTGGAGGATGATTGCTGATCGGCTCTGGACATCTTGACATTGCCAACAAAATTTCTGATTTCACCATCAAAAACTTCGGCATAATTCGATTTGATATCCATCGGTGAGGTTTCTCTTTTATCGGTCTGCGACACAAAATCACGTTTTGTGCCACGTTGCTTCATATTGCAGTTTTCCCATGGATCATAAGGGAGTTGTGACGTTAGCGTCTTAAAGGTTTGTTCCTGTTGTCGATCAAACGCGGGCGATAGTAACCTCATCATGGGGGATTCGGCTGCAATGTCGGCATTGCTTTCAGTATTAGGGCCTACTGACTGACAGTTCCAACTTTCAGTTGCTTTATTGGTACCGCAGTTCCAACCCGTGTTTTTAGCTTCCTGGTCGGGGATTTTATTGCTATCGACCGTTGTTTTTTTGGAGGCTGATAAGGGCGGTTGAGTGCTTTTAACGGCCTCCGTATCAACGGGTGGAATCACTTGGGCGGATGCGGCTGGGCTATGTTCAGCTGCTTTAGCCGTAACCGGAGGGGTTACGCGAACGGGTTCTGCTATAACCGGTTGGACTGGCTGTGCTTTAACCGGAGGCGTGTTTTCAACGGGTTCGTTTAAATCAGGCTGTGCAGCCTTGGAAGGTTCCGGCGTAACGGGTGATGTTACCGCACTGGTTTTAACCGCCGGTTTTTTGTCACCGACACAAATCCATTCTTTGCTGTCTTTATTTTGCTCGCAATTCCACGATGCTTCATTGGCATAGCTGACAGATGCAGTTAAGGAGGGTAAAAATACTATAAATAAACGGCGAAGCATAGGCGGTATAAGTTTAGTAGCGTTATGGATCGTAAATCGAATAAAATGCTTTAAACGCATTTTACCTTAATTCATCCCAGCTTTATAACTAATCTAACCCAAACATCATGATGCTCGACAACTTAAGAAAAATATCCATGCTCGATTGGCTTGAGAATGATCTGTTACTGACCCTTGCTTCTTGCGAACCGGTCTCCAGTGATGCCAGTTTTCGACGTTACTTTAGAATCAAGGCCGCAGAGGGACAATTTATTGTGATGGACGCGCCACCGGAAAAAGAAAACATTGAACCGTTTATAAGAGTTGCCGCCTTAATGGCAGGCTCTCAGGTTAATGTTCCTATTATTTTTCAAAAAAACCTCAGTGACGGATTTTTACTGCTTGAGGATTTTGGCTCGACGTGTTTTTTAGACCGGCTTAATCCAGAGTGCGCCACCGCACTTTATCAAAGCGCTTTTGATGCTCTCTTTAAACTACAATCCAATACATCTTTACAAGACTGTACCTTGCCCCGCTATAACGAGCCGCTTTTGCAGCGTGAACTGGGTATCTTTGAAGACTGGTTTTTAAATCAATGGCTGGATATTCAGATTCCTGCCTCACTTTGGGAAGGCGTGTGCACTATTTTAGTTGCTTCAGCATTGGAGCAACCGGTTACCTGCGTTCATCGGGATTACCATTCGCGCAATCTGATGGTTTTAAATGACGATTCTCCTGGTGTTATCGACTTTCAGGACGCCGTTATCGGCCCGATTACTTATGATTTGGTGTCGTTATTGCGGGATTGTTATATCGCCTGGCCAACAGAGCAGGTTGACTTGTGGAGGGAGCACTATTATCAGCGGCTTTTGCAGGCAAAAATCATCACCTGTTCGCCTGCCTGTTTTAAACGCTGGTTTGATTTGATGGGTATGCAGCGACACCTCAAAGCGATTGGTATTTTTTCAAGGTTACATTTAAGGGATGGTAAATCCGGCTATTTACATGACATTCCGCGCACCCTGAATTACGTTACGACACTCTGCAAAGCCTATCCGGAACTGACCGGGTTTAGTGATTTTCTGCAAGCTCAGGTTTTACCTGCGCTACATGAGTTAACCGCTGCAACCCGGAAAGAAGATCAGGCATTGATAACACCATGAAAGTAATGATTTTAGCCGCAGGGCGAGGCGAGCGAATGCGCCCCTTAACGGATTACACACCCAAACCACTGCTGCCGGTAGCAGGAAAGACAATCATTGAACATACCATAAAGCAACTGGTTGCGGCGGGTTTTAACGATATTATCATTAATCACGCGCATTTGGGTCAACAGATAGAACAGCACTTGGGCAATGGTCAGCAGTATGGCGCAACTATTCATTATTCACCCGAAGGCGAGCAGGGACTGGAAACGGCGGGCGGTATTATTAATGCCTTGCCTTTATTGGGTGACGCCGTTTTTTTGGTGGTTAATGGTGATGTTGCGACAGATTTTCCTTTTGCCGAACTCAAAAATCAGACGGTTGATTTAGCCCATTTAGTGCTGGTTGATAATCCTGACCATCATCCTCAGGGAGATTTTGGCTTGGATGACGCCGGAAAAGTGACTGAAAAGAATGTCGAGAAATTTACGTTTAGCGGTATCGGCTTATACCGTCCGGCCCTGTTCAGCAACATTCCCGCAGGAAGCAGTAAGCTAGGGCCTTTGTTACGTCAGGCCATGTCAAGTCAGCGCGTTTCAGGGCAAAAATTTTCAGGATTCTGGATGGATATAGGTACACCGGAACGCTTGCAGGAACTTAATCATTTATATGCATCAAGAATACCTCATGCCTGATCATATTTATGTCGACAGATACCATCCCTACAAAGGATGTTATCGGTATGATCTTACAGCGACGTGAATTGGACATTTAATTTAGGCTAATTTCCAAGCTTCAGCTTCTAGTCTCACGAAGCTAGAGCTTCGACCTCTGGGTTCCCAATCTGGAGCTTGGGAACCCGCGCAAACGATGATATTACCTTAATGTTTTTTAAATGCAGCGGGTTATTTGCACTTAAATTGGCGTAATTTCTGTCAGGCAAGGGTATTTACAATATAAGCTGACCGGCTTTTTATATGAATAGCGATACCTGTTACGTGAGGATGGTTACCGTCCAAAAAAAATAGGTTACCACTACACAAAAACCCTAGCGTCTATATTATGTCATTGATTTATAACTTTTATTAAATAATATAAGGTGTTGGCTTGCAGGATTTAGTTGTTACATATTGATACAATTCATCATTAGGTTAACTTATTGACTTATGTTAAATTTTATCTTTTTATGGCAACGGCTAAGCAGGATTTTAAATGAATACCACAAACGTTTATTTTAAGAATGGAGAGGGAATATGAAAATACTCGTTACATCAGGTGGAACAAAAGTACCGATTGATCGTGTGAGAGATATTACTAATATGTCTAAAGGGACATTTGGTAGCAAAATCTCAGAACAGTTGCTCAAATTGGACCAAGATGTATTCTTCTTGAAATCCAAAGGGTCTAAATCCCCAATGTCGGCGACTGTTGATTTTGCGGCGAATAACCATGGCGAACCTGTTATGGCGACGGTGGAGAATGCCCAAGCATTATACACCAGATATTTTGAGCATTGGCGAGAAATGGAATATACCACATTCAATCAATACCGTGATTGTTTGGAACATATCGTCAAAGTTGAGAAACCCGATGTTGTGGTATTGGCCGCAGCGGCTAGTGATTATGGAGTCGCAAATTTTGTAAATGGGAAAATGAGGTCGAATGACGATTATAAGATTTTTCTCGAACCATTGCCCAAATTAATTCATTATATTAAGGAATGGTTGCCGACCGCTAAGTTAGTCGGATTTAAACTATTGGTAGAGTCAACTCCACATGGATTGATCGCTGCCGCCAAGCGCAGCATTGCTGATAATAAATGTGATTTGATGGTCGCAAATGATCTTCAAGACATCAAGGATAATAAACATCGGGTATTCATTGTTCGTCCTGATGGAAGTGACACCTTGTATAATACCGACCCAAATGATTCCAATTATTTGGCCCGTATGGTCGCAGAAAACATTATCAAGATATGAAACGTAGAATATTGCTTGGATTGACCGGAAGTGTAGCATCGGTTTTGTATGTTAAACTCATCAAAGAGTTATCGAAAGTTGGCACGGTGGATGTCATTTTGACTGATAAGGCGAAATGTTTTATCGATATAGTAGAACTTAGGAATGCCTTGTTAAATCAACCAGTCGGTGTCGGGGAGATTTATACAGATGATAGTGAATGGGAATGGGGTAATCCTACTCGATCCCCGGTACAGCATTGTTATGTTAATCGAACAAAATGGCAAAAGGATGACCAAGTTCTACATATCATACTTCGGGATCAATCAGCGGCCTTGGTAATTGCACCTTGCTCGGCAAATACGCTTGCGAAAATATCTAATGGGATATCGGATAATCTTATAACATCTATTGCCAGAGCATGGGATTTAAATCGCCCATTCATCATCGCCCCGTCGATGAATACCCACATGTGGGAACATCCTCTTACACAAGAACACCTTGCTCGGTTTCGTTCTTTCTCAAAAAATAATATATTTGTATCACCACAGGCAAAAATGTTGGCATGTAATACCGAAGGTATGGGCGCATTAGCAAATATTGATACTATCCAAGAATGTTTGGAACATGCATTGACATGGAAGTTTCCCTTGGAGGTTTGTAGTGGAATTCCCGCAAATGGACATCCAGGCGCATTTTTAAATGCTCGGAAAAATTATACTCATGCCGGAGTAGATCTATATTGTAAAGATGGGGCATTAGTAACTGCGGTGGAAGATGGAAAAATTATTGGAAAAGAACAGTTTACTGGAGGTACTGCTTCGTCGTGGTGGGAAGATACTTGGTGTATATTAGTTGAGGGTGCCTCTGGAGTCATTTGTTATGGTGAAATCAATGATTATACTGGAGATATTATTGGGCGGAATGTAAAGCGTGGGCAAGTTATTGGATATGTAAAACGAGTCCTTAAAGAGGGTAAAGAAAGACCTGATATTGCAGGGCATAGTACCAGTATGCTTCATATAGAGATCCATAAACACGGCATTCAACGAGCATTTGAAGAAATGGGGGATCATAAAATAGACTGGAACGATTTAATTGACCCAACGTATTTCTTACTAAATTCCGAGGGCGCACCCGAAAGACGATTGTAAATGGTTTTTGCTCGTTCCCAAGCTCCAGCTTCACTGCAATTAAGTTAAGAAAAAATTCATTTAAAAACAATGCTTTTTAATCCTTTTATGATTTATGAGGGTGCTGATTTTATATAATTTCTGTTACGCGTAAACTTGGGAACCATATTGATCAATCTTATCCCAAAATTGCTGCCATCTTCCTTGGGTCTGAACGAGCCGCGTCGGGCAACAGCTTTATCGTTGCCCGACAATCATGCCGAAATTGTCGGGCGCAAAGAG
>CAIMDR010000214.1 GCA_903839795.1 uncultured Methylococcaceae bacterium
AGCAGAAATATTGGGATTTGTAAGCAGTGATTAACTGCACTCAAAATTCTGTAATTATTAAAGCCCGTTATTTTGAAAAGCGGGCAGCCGGTTACAGATTTTGAGTTCATAAGGTGCTAAAGGTAATTAAGTTTGCATCTTTGGTGAAAATTTTTTAAATAGATAGGTAATAAAATATGAAACAATTTAACAAAACTTTACTCGTTGCAGCTTTGATGGTTGCAGCCGGTTCTGCTAATGCGAATATCTCGGTTAATAACGGTAATTCTGAACTGTTTATGTCAGTTTATGATTCTTCCAGCAAAAACACATATTCTTTAAATACGGGTTTGACTATTGATGCTTTCATGGCAGCTGCTATGGATGTTAATTATACTTATACTTACGATCTGTCTTCAGATAACGTATGGGTATCTAGTTTTCTGGGTGCCGCAGGCTTTAATGCTGCGACTACAGTTTATGCGCTTGCCGTAGCCAGCAATATTAATCCTGATGTTTTGCTTACATCAAGTGCTGCCGGTGGTTTGGCACTCGCTGATAATGATCAAGTTGTTAATACATTTGTTGATAACATTAAAAGCCAAGCGGGTATGATTAACCCTATTGGTATCTCTAAAGTGGTTAATGATGGCGGTGTAGCAAATACCGGACAATTTAATCAATTCGATACAGTATTCGGTAATCAAACAGGTGCTCAAGTTGCCGGTGCTTACGGTTCTACTTTAGCTTTTTTTCATGAAACTAATGTTTATGACGCTGTATTAGATAGTCCAGTGCCAGTTATAGAAGCTTTTGCCGGTTCATGGACATTGGCGGGTAATACCTTGTCTTTTGCTGCTCCTGCTCCTGCTCCTGTTCCGTTACCAGCGGCAGTATGGTTGTTTGGCGCTGGCTTGATGGGTATGTTGCGTTTAAATCGTCGTAAATCAATGGCTGTATAAAGCCTGTGACTGCTGCATTGTTTTAATGCAGCAGTCTTTCCTGTTTTTTAAATTCGAGACCTAAAATGAAAAAAAATTTAATCCTGGGTGCTGCCATTTCGGCTGCATTATTGGCGGGTAACGCGCAAGCGATTACCGTTGATGCTCACAACTTCCCTGTTTTTGATACCAGCGCGGCTGGCGATACCCGTGTAGTTTATATGTCTGGCGCTTCAGCGGCCGGTACCTTTATAGAAAAAGTGTTAACAGGTGCGGGTGTTGTTGCGGATCAAATTTGTGACGTTAGCAAGACTATCTGGAAATTTAAAGACAATATTGACGGTGCGACACAAAAAGCTTATTTGTGTACACAATCAACAACAGCGACTGGTTTATCATTACCTACTGGTAAAGCCAACTTGTTGATCTATAAACGCGATGAAGGCGGTTCTGGTTACGGTGTTAGTCCAATTATTGCTGAAGCCAATGGTGATACTGCGGGTGCCACTATTGAGTTTTTAAAAGTTAACTCAACAAACTGTACAGGTGTAGCACCTGCTGCTCCCGGTACATTAACTAATATTGTTTGTTCTTATACAACAGGCGCTGCCGGCAATAACCAACTGGCTATTCCTGATGTCGGTGTTTCTGATGTCGATCCAGCACAATTTCAGGCGGCAAATGCCCCTTTAAAAACGGATAATCTAACCGTTTTTCCAAATGTAACAGCTGCGGATGTTAGTAAGTTGACAGTAACGCCTGGTGCTGCGGTTGTGTTTGGTGTACCGGCAACCATGCACTTATACAGAGCGTTACAAGGTGCTCAACTTGCCATGGGCACCATTCCTGTTGCTGACCCAGTATCGGGTACAACTTGCGTTGTGGGTGATGTGACACATGCGGCTTGTATGCCCAGCTTGTCAAAACCGGAAATTGCTTCTCTGATTAAAGGTGACTGGAATAACTGGGACAAGTTAAAAGTAATTCTTCCTGGCGCTACTACCAGCACTGGTTTAGCGGCATGGGCAACAGCGAATCAAGTTGCTGATAAACCAACGAGTGCTGTAACGCATATCTGTCGTCGTGAAAACGGCTCAGGTACCCAAGCGCAATTAAATAATTTTGCCTTAAATTATCCTTGTTCTACAGCTTCAACTGCTACTGCTCCAGCAACAGGAAATGATGGCTTAAACGGTAATACAGGTAATAAAACAGAATTATCGGGTGTTGCATTGATTCATGAGAACTCAACTTCTGGTCGTGTTACCGCTTGTTTAAACAACTTGGACTTGGGTTCAGATACTGCGGGTGATGGCTTTACTAATAGCTATACCGGTGTTCGTTGGGCAATCGGTGCACAAGCTTTAGAGAAAAAAGACTCACATTTTGAATTTGTAAAAATTAACGGTGTTGCGCCTACCCTGGCTAACGTTGTAAAAGGTGATTATCTGGATTGGTTTGAAAATACATTCCAATACAATACAACTCACGCAAGATTTTCTGAGGCCGGTCTGAAAGCAACTATTGATAATATTATTAAAGCGGCAACAGTACCTGCGGTAATGGCATCAATCAATTCGGGTGCTGGTTTGTCACATGGTTTTGGTAATGGCGCTTATTTGGCCAATCCTAAAGCGAATACACCAGTAACAACGGGTATATTTAATGCGAGTTTACCTGTGAATCCTTATTCACACACACCTTCTGCAAGTACTTCATTGGATAACTGTCGTGCCCCCGTGACTTATAACAAATCTGTTGCAGGTTTATAAGTTTTAACGGGCTAAAAGTCAGGGCAATCCTGAGCTAAGGTAACGGATTACCGGATTTTAGAAAACCAGTCGTTTTTAGAGCGGCTGGTTTTTTTTGCGTTTGATTTTTGCGACTTAAGTTGACAGTAGGTTCATCGGGTCATTGAATGATATTGATTGAACAACTGATTAAAATTTTCTTGAATGTCATTGCGATTCTGAGGGGCGATCTCTAATTCATCTACCAACACCGGCCATTGTGACAGTGCCTCGAAAGTTTCTGAAAAAATCTGTCTCACTTTATGTTCATCAAGATCACACAAGGCACCGAGCTTGTAAAATGTCTGTTCAGGAATATTCTTGCCATAGCCATTGATTGACATACTTTGTTCGCCACCATGACAATAATTGAATGTTATGTCATAAGCGGGCGACAATCGCCAAGTGCCTTTTCCATCCATGATAAATGAAAAATTCTTGGTGTGATCATCTTGATTGTTGGCAAGTATATTAAAGATCATTTGTCGATAAACCTGAATGGCATCATCGTTATTTTTTGTTAACATCACTGTTAAGCGTAATAATTTTTCGTAATCAAAATCCGGTATTCTAAAATTAGCGTGAATCAATCCTGCCAGGCTATGTACATGAAGTCGTTGATTATTGATACGATCAAAACGCTTAACTGAAAAATAATACTTATCCTTGGCGGCCAATAGCTGCGTGGACGGCATATTGATGTGTGCCAGCCTTAACATTCTGGCATACGCCTCTTCGATTAAACCTTCATCTTTATCATGCGAAGCATGAAATTTAATAATCCATGCTTGATAGTCATCGGGCAAATCTCGCTCGCCGGAAATCATAAGGTTATCTTTAATGCCAACAACCACTTTGGGTCTGGCACCACCTGGTGAGCCGCCTGCCTTAATTAATTCCGGTAAAATATCTTGTTGTTTTCCGGCGATAACTTCAGAGGCTTCACGGCTTAATTCAAATAAATCCAAATGACTGTAGGAGGAAGGTTGGGAATGATCTGGCTCGTAACTCAACGCGCCCATGCCGGTAGATCCTATGTATAACAGCCTGTCCAGGGGGGATATTTTTTTTACGTTAAGTCCATTTTGCTTTAAAAAACGATCCATTAATAACAGGCCCCAGCCATCAGGAAGGGAATCAGAAAAAACACCATGAAGCCCGTTAAAAGGCGTGGCTGGTGCCTTAAAAATGGTATTGTTTAAGGATAAGTGGAAGGGCGAAATTTGCAAGCCAGTGCTGATAAACTCTGGTGAGTACTGAAAGAAGTTGCCGGAATCCTGATTGAGTAATCGACCAACAAAATGTTTCCGGCCTTCAATAGTTAGAAAAACATGGATCATAGTCTGCCACGCTTTCTTTTTGGCCTGGCATTTATGTTCAGCATGTCATCCAAGGTGGCGAAAACCGTTGTTTCGCTATCAAAGATGCCTTTTAATTTATCCAGATCACCCAACACGAAGACTAATTTTAAAAACTGATCCAGCGAAATTTCCCCCGTTGTTTCATAGCGTTTGAGTGTTGAGGTGGGGATGCCGGTTTTTTCGCTGAGCGTATCCCGCTTCCAGCCAAGATTAAGCCTGGCATTTTTTGCAGCCTTGGCAAGTTCTAATTTGGCATCATAAGGCAGCCAATCATTTAAAGACATTATTTTATCCATAAAGTCATTATAAGCTTGATAAAGGATAATGCAATGTCTCGTATAATTTATTGCGAGGGATCGAAGTGCTACGCATTGATGAGGCAATGCGTAGCAGTTATCAAGCCGCGCTGATTAATGTCTGAGGCGGTTGGCTTAATAACAAATCAAGTTGCTTGATAGCCGATCAGCCCTCCCCAACTACCAAGCAGTGCTCCTCAGTAGTCAGGCAGTAATGAACAATAGCTGAGGAGTACTCCGTGATGATTGAGTCATCAGCTTGGTAACTGAGGCGTTCTCTTCAACTATTAGGGCTTAATGCTCAGTCACTAAAGGCGTGCTCCGTAATGATTAAGGCAAAAGATCAGTAACTGCGGAGCATTCCCCAATCAGTGCTCAGGATTGCTTGATAGCAGCGGAATACGCCTTAATAACCGCTCATTGTTCCCAATCTTTCATCAGAAATACCGCAATGACAGATCTATGCTCTGTAAGCCCGGCTATGACCTTATTAACCACTGTAAGCTGTTTTGCGCTTACTACACGAGGTGTCATACCGATTTTTGTCTTGCCAGGTGAATGGCATCATTGACATCTTGTTCGTTAATGCCTAATGCTTCGAGTTTAGCTCGAACGACATCGGCTTGTTGAATCCTGACCGGCGTAAGAATAATTTGCCCGGATTCAGTTGCAATATCATAATATTCTGCATGACCCACTGACATAATACATACGCCAACCTGAGCCGAAATGTTCACGCATTTCGAAAACACCTTCACCAACGGGTTCAACATCGCCAAGCAAACCCCGTTTAGCTTTGTCAAGACGACGTTCAAGCCGGATTTGCGTCATGCTGTCTTTAATGCCTGACAGCCAAGTATAAAAAGTAAGCAGGTTAGTCGCCTTAATTTAACCAACTACGCAGTATACAGCGTAGTCCTAAACTTACTTTTCTCATTCCTGTCATAAAACCTTAACTTTACTTTCTTATAATGGTATTTGAGAAGCCTTCGTTGGGAAGGCGCAGATAAGTCTTAACCAATACGCATGAAATTAAATCGTAATAAACGTAGTCAAGCTTTGGCTTGGCTGGTCTTAAGTGGCTTAACTCTGGCTCAGGCAGGGGTTGATGTCAGCGCACAAGAAGTGCCTCAGGCAGTAGCCACTGACGGTGAGTCGCAAGCGGTTCCCAAGCAACCTGCAGCCAGTTTCGATTTATTTGAATTACGGGTAAAGGGTAATACCCTGCTGGACAAAAAACAACTGGAACGCACTATCTACCCGTTTTTGGGGCCAAAAAAAAGCATCGATAACGTTGATTTGGCTCGCTCCGCGTTAGAAGATTTGTACCGATCCAAGGGTTACCAAACCGTATCGGTGGATATTCCCGAGCAAGACGTAAAAAACGGTATCGTTTATTTACAAGTGGTCGAAGGCAAAGTATCACGCCTGCGCGTAAAAGAAGCCCGTTATTTCTCACTCGATAAAATCAAGGCTGGTGTGCCGGAACTGGCCGAAGGTAGCGTGCCTCATTTTCCAACCATGCAAAAACAGTTGTCAGAGTTGGGTGGGCAAAGCCCTGACCGTAAAGTTCAACCGGTTTTGCGGGCAGGAGACACGCCAGGCACCTTGGAAGTTGATTTAAAAGTAAAGGACGAGTTGCCCTTGCATGGCCGGGTAGAGCTTAATGGTCGAAATACGTCCAGCACGTCGCGTCTGCGTTTGGTGTCGTCATTGCATTACGACAATCTCTGGCAAGCCATGCACAGTGCGTCATTGATGTATCAGGTCTCGCCGGAGAATAGTTCAGAAGTGAGTGTTTGGGCGGGTACTTATGCGCTACCCCTGTTTAATACGGGTGCCCGACTGGCGCTTTATGGAGTGAGTTCTCAATCGAATGCGCAAATAGCCAGTGCCGGCGCATTGTCGGTGATTGGTCAAGGTAGCATATTCGGAGCCAGACTGGTGATGCCCTTTAATCCGTTGCAGAATTATTTTCATAGCGGCACGGTGGGCGTCGATTATAAGTCATTTAAAGAGAATTTAAATCTGCTGGGCTCCGATACCATCGCAACACCTATTGCTTATACCCCGTTTTTGGCGCAATACACCGGCAGTTTTCGGACGGAGCAATCATTAACCAGTTTCGATTTGGGGGCGCATTTTTCAATACGCGGCCTTGGTAACGAACAGGCGCAATTTGAAAGCAAGCGCTATCTGGCAAAAGCCAATTATATGTATGTGACCGGTGACCTTAAGTTTCAGCATGATTTACCGTTGGGCATGCAAATTAACAGCCATGTTTCCGGGCAGATTGCTGATTCACCGCTTATCAGTAATGAGCAGTTCTCGCTGGGCGGTGCTTTGAGTGTTCGTGGTTATTTTGAAACCCAGGCACTGGCTGATGATGGGGTGTTTGGATCGCTTGAATTGTATTCGCCGCATTTAGGCTTGGATAGCTGGGATCATCTTAATAGCATGAAATTAACAGCCTTTGTTGATGCCGGCCACGGCTGGATAAAAAATCCACTAGCGGGTAATGTAAGCGGTAATACGTTAAGCAGCGGTGGCGTTGGTTTACATTTTCAGTTATGGAAACAAATCAGCGGTGCTCTGGATATGGGGGTTCCGTTTGTGTCATTGGCACCGGTTAAAAGCGGCGATCCACGCTTGCATTTTAATATAGCTACAGAATTTTAGGGCAACAGGGCGGTTAAAGAAACAGGCGCAAAAACACTTGATCTTCTTGGGAGTGCGCATGAAATAAATCCGGCATCTTGCTCCCTCTCCCGCCGGGAGAGGGCTGGGGTGAGGGGGATATAAACGGTCAATTTATTTCATGCACGTTTCTTACCTCCTTCTCCGTAAGTATTCAGTCTCCCTGTTTTAAAGGAAGCCGTGAGGCAGCATGCAGAAAATATTCCCCGAGGATACGCCGGGTTTCCAGGCTCCAGCGTTGCGTGACGCGGGAGCGTCGCTGTCGGCATTCACGCCAGAGCATGGGAACGATAGGGTGGGAGTTATTTGTTGCGACTTGCCTGAATACTTACAAAACGCCAGGAATAGCGTCTGACAAGAATTTATTGTTAGAGTCAAACCTAAGTCTAAGCCCGTTATCTGACGGGCTTAGAAACCTGCGGTCTTGTTTGCCAAGACGGCGAGGTCGTCACTCACTTATTTACGTTAATTTTTTTGGTAAAGGTTACAACCATGTCCAACAGACAGCAGTCGATCGCATCTAAATCTTCGGATGATTTTTTTAGACTCAAGCCTCTCGCTGCAGGCGTGCGTATTGTCATCGCGGGCGGGTTGTTTGTGGGGTCAGGTGTTGCTCCAGTCAATGCAGAAGTCCCCTCGCCGTTACCGGTACCTACGGGTATAGTTCAGTTACCGACAGAAGTCATTGTTCCGCCGATTCTAACACCGACAGCGCATGATATTATTCCTGTTGTTGATCAGGCCGCACACGGTCAAGCGACTGCGCTTATTAATGGTCAAGCAATGACCATTAATCAAATTACCGACAAAGCAACCATAGACTGGAAAAGCTTTAATATCGATAAAGGGTACAGCGTTAATTTTGTACAGCCGACATCGTCATCGATAGCGTTGAACAATATTCATCAAGGTGATGCCAGCAAAATTTTGGGGTCGCTAACTGCCAACGGCCAGGTTTATTTATATAACCAAAACGGTTTTGTATTTGGTAAAGATTCGGTGGTCAACACCAATAGCTTGCTGGCAAGTTCGCTAAAGATTACCGATGAGGCATTTAGTCGCGGTATCACCCGAGTATTCGATGAAAACGGGAATGCTGCTTTGGCAATTGAATCTGGCAGTGGTTTCGATCCAAAAACCTCGGCCATTCTAATTGAAGCTGGCGCGAAAATTCATACCGATAAAAATGGCCGAATCATCATCGTTGCACCCACGATAACCAACAAAGGGTCATTGTCCAGCGACGAACAAGGGCAAATTATCCTGGTTGCCAGTCAGGACAAAGTTTATTTGCAGGCAGCTAGCCCGACCAGCCCTTTTGCGGGTTTGGTTGTTGAAGTGGATACCGGTGGTTCAGTGACTAATGCCGGTGATATTTTGGCAAAGCAGGGTAATATTACCATGGCCGGCTTTGCCGTCAATCAGCAAGGGCGGATGAACGCAACGACTTCTGTGAATGTGAATGGCTCTATACGGCTGTTGGCGCAAGAGGGGCATGGGAAGTTGGGCGACCAATTGATCGCTACCAGTACCACGCGTGTAGCAGCTCTGGATGACGGACTAGGTACTGAGGCAAAAGTAACTTTTGCCTCAGGTAGTGTGACGCAGGTCGTTGCTGATGCGAATGGCGGCAGTGCTATTGACGAACAGTTACAGCCAGAGTCGTATATGGAGGTGTCTGCAAACACAGTGCAGTTACAATCGGGATCATCCATTAAGGTGACGGGTGGTAAAGTTGCTATGACTGCTACTGATACTTTGGCTGATCCTACGCTGGGGCATAGCGGTCGAATTTATGTTGAAAAAGATGCCCTTATTGATGTATCGGGCACCAAAGGCGTTGCCGTTGCAATGGAACGTAATGTCGGCCAAATTTCGGTACAAAGCTATGAATTACGTGATGCGCCATTACAACGAACCGGCGTCTTAAAGGGTGAAACTGTTAACGTCGATCTTCGTAAGCCGACCAGTATTGTTGATACCAGCGGTGCCTTAGCCCGAATAACCCGTGGGATTGACGAACGTTTGGGAGTGGGTGGGCAGATCAATTTAACGGCCAGCGGCAATGTCATTATTAATGACGGTGCCAAGGTCGATATTTCCGGTGGTTCAATTAATTATCAAGACGGTTATATCAACACGACCAAGCTGATAAACGATTTTGGACGTGTTGTCGATATCAGTGCGGCTGATCCCAATGAGCATTACGCCGGTATTTTTGGTGTCGTTACCGAAAATCACGCAAAATGGGGCGTCAAGACCGTTTGGAATATTCTTGATCAATTTGGACAAGGCCAGTTTCAGCAAGGCTATGTAGAAGGTAAAGCGGCTGGTGCGGTCAATATAAAAACCCCGCTCTTAGCCTGGAATGGCAACTTAAGCGCAGGAACTACTATAGGCGAGACTCAGCGGTCAATCGCCAACATGCCGGCCGGTGGAACCTTCGCGGTAGATTTGTCAGCTTTTCAATCATTGCAGAATGTTCTTTTTCAGACCGACAAAAATAATCTGCAAATTGCACTTAATGATAAGTTTGCTACACAAGCCAATAACAAACCGGTTGATCTTGTTTTGACAGAGGCTTTGTTTAAGGGGACCGGGGTTGCTAATGTTTCAGTTAAAACCTGGGGTAACTCGACAGTAAGTTCTGGCACATCCATTAACATGACCCCCGGTGGAAACATTTCTCTGGAAGCAAGTAGTATCAATATAGACGGAAATATTAAAGCCGCTGGCGGAGCCATTAATCTGAACGCGGCAACTAACGATACCCTGCCTTTAGCGGGACAGTTATCGGTTGGTAAAAATGCGATTCTGAATGTGTCGGGTAGCTGGGTTAATGATGCACAACAAGATTTAGGCGTAATACCTACTGATCTTCTGGCTATTAATGGCGGAAAAATTACGTTAAAAGCACAAGGTGATTTACTGGCGGATGCAGGATCAGTGATGCGAGCTGATGGTGGAGCTTGGCTTAATTTAACTGGAAGGTTGACCGCCGGTACGGGCGGGGCTATCGATTTGGCAGCCGTGGGTGCAAACGGCACGCCTTCTATGTTACGTGTTAATAGTGAAATATCTGCTTATGGCTTGGCTAAAAGCGGTACTTTGTCGTTAAGCAGCGACAAAATTGTTGTCGGCACGGCTAATGATGCCCTGGATGACGTGGATCATGCTTTGGTTTTGGGTGTTAGCAACGGTAATTTTGATCTTATACCGGAACTAGGGTTTAGTACCGTCAATT
The DNA here is from genome assembly GCA_903839795.1 of uncultured Methylococcaceae bacterium. Lineage (GTDB taxonomy): Bacteria > Pseudomonadota > Gammaproteobacteria > Methylococcales > Methylomonadaceae > Methylobacter_C. Next base: position 10,309 of record CAIMDR010000214.1, read on the forward strand.
TAAATGCCAATACGGGCGACCTGAAGATTAAAGGCGATGTTGCATTAGATCTCAAGACTAAAAACATTGAGTTGCAAAATGGCTTCAGGAACATGAAAACAGGCAGTTCGATTCGTGATTTTTCTGACATTGTGTTATTGCCGGACTATTTACGCAGCCCTTTAACGTTAAATTTGGCAGGAGCC
>CAIMDR010000215.1 GCA_903839795.1 uncultured Methylococcaceae bacterium
AAACCCATGCCTTTATCATCATCACAACAAATCGTTTTAGCCAGCAGCAATCTTGGCAAGATTAAAGAAATCCAGGCGATTCTTGCGGGGCATCTGATTGTTCCACAATCGGTGTTTAGTGTTATGGATGCTGAGGAAACAGGCTCTACTTTTGTAGAAAATGCCATTATCAAAGCCAGAAATGCAGCACTGCATTGCAAGTTACCGTCTATAGCGGATGATTCCGGACTGGTTGTCGATGCCTTAAAGGGAGCGCCGGGGGTTATTTCGGCACGCTATGCCGGTGTTGGTGCAAGCGATCAGGACAACGTGCTTAAATTACTACAGGAACTGGAAGGGATTCCTGATGAGCAACGCACGGCTCGTTTCATTTGCGTGATGGTATTTATGGAACACGCTGAAGATCCTTTTCCGGTCATTGCGCAAGGCGTTTGGGAAGGCAAAATTTTAAATCATGCCATCGGCACCAATGGTTTCGGTTATGATCCGGTATTTTGGGTGCCGGAACATAAGTGTGCATCAGCTGAATTATCGGCAGTCGTTAAAAACTCAATCAGTCACAGAGGTCAGGCATTGCGAAGCCTAACAACGTTAATTAAGGCCAGGGAATTGTAGATGCCCTCTTGTCGCCTCTACAGCCCCTTGACGCCATGAACACTCTAGTGCCTATAGCCCGGCAGTTTGCCAAACATATTACCGCCCTTTCCCCGCTAGGTAACGGGCTGATTAACGACACGTTTCTGGTTGCAACCGAGTCATCACACTTTGTTCTACAGCGTATCAATCGCACTGTTTTTCCTGCACCCCATCAGATTATGGATAATTTGATCCGACTTAATCGGCATCTTGAACAAAAAGCCGATGTAGCGGTCAAGCTGAAAATCCCAAAACTTTTAAAAACCATCACCCACCAAGATTTTTATCAGGATGAACACGGTGATTACTGGCGTGCACTGGGTTTTATAGAAAATACAGAAAGCCTGGAAACACTCACTACTTTGAGTCAGGCGCAACAGGCAGGATTTGCGTTGGGACATTTTCATCGCTTAGTCAGTGATCTTGACCCTTTATTGATGCATGATACGTTGCCCGGATTTCATATTGCTCCTGACTATTTAAGCCGCTATCAACAGGTTTTAACGCAAGCGCCCAAACAACTTGAACCAGAAAGTCTTTATTGCGCGGCATTTATCGACAAGTTTCAGCACCTCACCGTGGGTCTGGAAACGGCAAAACAGCAAGGATTTTTAGTATTACGGGTTATCCATGGCGACCCTAAATTAAATAATTTTCTGTTTGATAAGCACAGTAAAAAAATCGTTAGTCTTATTGACCTGGATACGGTTAAACCGGGATTGGTGCATTACGATATTGGTGATTGTCTGCGCTCCTGCTGCCACAATTTGGAAACCAATGAATTTGATCTAACTATTTGTGCCGCCTTATTAAAAAGCTACTTATCCGAAGCGGGCGCGTTTTTTTCAGCTTATGATTATCAGTATTTGTTCGCGGCCATACAATTAATTCCGCTGGAACTGGGACTTAGGTTTTATACCGATTACCTGGAAGGTAACCGGTATTTTAAAGTAACTGATCCTAAGCAAAACTTGCACCGTGCAGCGGCACAATTTCAGTTATGTAAGAGCATCATGACTCAGGAACCAACGATTAAAGCACTGATAGACCAATTAAAAGTCCAGTGAAAAGTTATAGCCATTATCCCCCCCCCCCTCTTTGAAAAAGAGGGGGGGGCTAGGATATTTTTTAAATAAATCCCCCCGGCTTCGCTTTTTCGGCTATCAACTTAAAACGGGACAGATAACTTTCTGAGAACGCAGAGCCCCAGCTCGGCGCTCCCGGAATCAATAGGCCAGTTTTATTTATCTGTCCCGCTTTAAATTGGTAGCCTATTTTCGCTACCAGGACAGAACTGTCAGTCCGCTACCATTGTGTCCTGATGATTTAATTTTCGCACACAAACGCTAAGCCTTCGTCGAACATCAGTTCACCCATGTTTTTTTATAACCGCAAAAAACTCCCACAGTCCTCCCATTACATCCCCCGCAATTTACCGGATACTACACACCATGTTGAGAAGGCGACTTCAATACGAAAAATCAATTTCATAACTAACTGATAATTTATATTTATACCGTATCCGGTTAACCTCACATTTGGAGATTCAAAATGACTGAAGAAGAAAAAGCAACTTGCGCCGCTGCTGGTGGCGCTACTGGTGGTGTAATTGGCAGTGTCGGCACTATCGCTGCATTAGGTGTTCCTGGTCTCGGAGCTACTGGCATTACATCGGGCTTAGCTACTCTTGGCGGTGTTGTTGGTGCCGGCATGGCAACTGGCTTAGGTATGTCCATAGCTGCGCCGGTCATAATAGGCGCGGTTGCGTATGGGTTCTACAAGTGGCTCACTGATTAAGCTATTTTGCCTTAAACAAAAAAGCTTTTTTCCCATCAGCCGCTTTTTACAAACGTCCTGATGTTTTATTCATAACCTAATGACTACCTCTTAAAAGGGGTAGTCTTGGCAGATGACGCGATAAATCCTGGTCAAACTATGGCATTCGTTACGACTGTTTTATGATTACGGCTGAAGTTTAAACGGGTTGAAA
>CAIMDR010000216.1 GCA_903839795.1 uncultured Methylococcaceae bacterium
GGTGCCGAAAAGTGTCTTGCCAAGCCGTTTGATCCGGAAGATGTCGTGAAGATTTTAAGTACGGTTGTGGATGTAAAAAAATTGACCGTGCGTACAAGCTGACATATCAAAAGATCCGCTGCTAAAGATCTTGCCGGGTTTAACTTTAGTCAAGTGGTGCGCGATGCGCACCCTGCCGGATAATTAGGTAGGGTGGGTATCGCGCACCTTAACGCTATTGAAACAATACGGCGGCACTAATAATAAAGGCGCTAATAATCATGGCCCATACGGTGGTTTTATGATTTTTGTCCATAAGTTGTCGCATCAGAGCCAGTTCTTGTTGCTGCGTCTCTGCGTGTTGCTGTGCGTGAGCGGCATGATCCAGTGCTTTGTAAAGCAAAGACGGGATTTCCGGAAACTGTTCGGCAAATTCCGGGAACTGTTTGATTATTTTATTGATTTTGGCTTTAGGGCCCAAACGCTCATGGAACCATTTTTCAAGAAAAGGTTTGGCGGTTTGCCATAAATCCAGTTCAGGGTAAAGCTGCCTGCCCAAGCCTTCAATATTGAGCAGTGTTTTTTGTAGCAATACCAGTTGCGGTTGAACGTGCATATCAAAGCGTCGGGCGGTTTGAAATAAACGCAATAATAATTGGCCAAAGGAAATGTCTTTTAGCGGTTTTTCAAAGATGGGTTCGCAAACGCTGCGAATGGCAGATTCAAATTCTTCTATGCGGGTTGAGCGGGGCACCCAACCGGACTCAACGTGCATTTCTGCGACTTTTCGATAATCACGGTTAAAAAAGGCCAGAAAATTTTCTGCCAGGTAACGTTGATCAGACAGTGACAAAGATCCGACAATACCAAAATCAACAGCAATGTATTTATCAGGCAGTTCGACAAAAATATTGCCGGGATGCATGTCGGCATGAAAAAAGTTATCTCTAAATACCTGGGTAAAAAATATTTCTACACCGCGCTCGGCCAACACTTTAAAGTTTGCGCCGGCGGCTTTGAGTTGTTCTATTTCTCCAACAGGTATGCCGTAGATTCTTTCCATCACCATGACTTTCTGGCGCGTAAATTCCCAGTAGATTTCGGGTATGTAGATCAATTCCGAGTTTTCAAAATTGCGGCGCAATTTGGCGGCATTAGCGGCTTCTCTAACCAGATCCAGTTCGTCCAGGGTGGATCTTTCAAATTCTGCAACCACATCCATAGCACGTAATCTTCTGGCATCTGACCAAAACCGTTCCGCAAAACGAGCCAATTCATAAAGCAGGCCGATGTCGGAACGAATCCGTTCTTCAATATCGGGGCGTAATACTTTAACGATAACTTTTTCGCCGGTGTGTAACGTCGCGGTATGCACTTGGGCAACAGACGCGGAGGCTAAAGGCGTTGGATCAAACTCGGCAAACGCTTCGGCAATGGACATGCCCAGTTCTTTTTCAATAATGCTGCGGGCAATTTCATTGGCAAAGGGCGGCACCCGGTCTTGCAGTTTGACCAGTTCATCTGAAATATCATCAGGCAATATATCTTTGCGGGTCGATAAAGCTTGTCCGAATTTGACATAGATAGGCCCAAGATCTTCAAGGGCACGCCTGATTCTGACGCCACGGGAATCCGCTTTGGGTTTACGCCAATAGCTGGGGGTAATAAAAGCCAAGTAACGAACAGGGCGGAATAAATGGGTTTTTAAAACGATTTCGTCCAGGCCATGAACGACGAGAACCCAGTTAATATGGATCAGGCGTAATACTAATTTAGGTCGGATCACGTGTTACCTTTGTTGTTAGGGTGGGCTTTGCTTTTTATGCTCCATACACATCAACTTAAAGATATTAATTCACCACGAAGACACGAAGTTCACGAAGAAAAACAAAAGAAAAATCTTCGTGTTCTTCGTGTCTTCGTGGTGAAAGGTCTTAAGTTGATGTCTATGAGGCTTTGATTGTCTTCGTGGTAAAAAAATTAAAATTAATTCAGTAGTGCATTTTCAAGTCGTTCAACCCGGCTTTGCAAGCGGTCAAAGTCGGTGCGTAATTCATCGACTTGGGCATAAAACTGATCAGCTTCAGGCAACGCCGGTAAATCCCGGGTTTCTTCCTGAAGAAATTCCGAGGCATTAAGTCTAAAGGTTTCAATGGACTCTTTGCTCCAGTTTTGACCGGCTCGAAAAAACTGACCGATGTTATGCGCTATCGTGTCGCCCGTGTAACGCGCTAATTGTTGTTCCAGATTAATGTCCAGTTTAGCGAACAGTTCCTGAAATTTTCGACCCGTTTGCATGTCGCCTTCAATTTTAATTTCACCGGAGAAAATTGAACGCATGGGTTTTGAACTGAGCCCCATTAAGCCAAACGCGAAAACTGAACCGGTTAATTGCGTATCCGGTTGATCCGGACTGTAATCAAGGAGCTGAATGGAATCAGAAGTCGGA
>CAIMDR010000217.1 GCA_903839795.1 uncultured Methylococcaceae bacterium
CAAATCTGCAAGTAATTATTCAGTCCCCCTCTTTAACAAAGAGGGGTTAGGGGAGATTTTATTAGATAAATCCCCCTCAATCCCCCTTTTTCAAAGGGGGAGGTGAATACTTACATCTGCAATTATCGATTGCGATGACGTAAATCCAGCGTAAACGGATAATCGGTGCTTAACTCTTCCGCAGGCGGTGCCATCGCTCTTGGTGCTGTGTCAGTAATACTGAATTTTGCCAGTAACGGTTTATCTGACGCAGAAACCCGAGTGGTCGCCATCGGTGGCCTGATAATAACCCCCGGTGTATGCCCATAATCCCAAAAACGGGTCATGCGTCGTGTTTCCGCTGCATAATCGTTAACCGGAAAATCATCATAACTACGACCACCGGGATGCGCGACAAAATAAGTACAGCCACCCACTGAACGGCCGTTCCAAGTATCAATGACATCAAAAACCAAGGGTACATGAGGCGCTATGGTAGGATGCAAGGCTGAAGGAGGTTGCCACGCACGATAACGGACACCGGCAACAAACTCACCTTTACGACCGGTGTTGCGCATGGGTAAACGTCGACCGTTACAAGTAATGACATAACGCCCTTCAGTAAAGCCGTTGACCGATACCTGGATACGCTCAACGGATGAATCTACATAACGCGCGGTGCCGGTGCTACTGACTTCTTCGCCCAGTACATGCCAAGGCTCAATGGCAAAACGCAACTCCATATCAATACCGTCAATCAGGGTATTGCCATAACGTGGAAAGCGGAATTCGAAAAAGGGTTCCAACCATTCCAGATCAAAACCAAAACCGGCGCGTTGCAAGTCTTTAGTGACTTGCTTCATGTCTTCGCGGACATAATGCGGTAACATAAATTGGTCATGCAGCTCGGTTCCCCAACGCACCAAGTCGTGTTTATAGGGTTCGCGCCAGAACCAGGCAATCAATGAGCGCAGTAATACGATTTGCACCAGTGACATTTGGGCATGGGGCGGCATTTCAAAAGAACGCAGTTCCAAAATACCCAGTCGACCGGTTGAGCTATCGGGCGAATAGAGTTTATCAATACAAAACTCGGAACGATGCGTATTGCCGGTTATATCGGTCAGTAAATGGCGCAGCAAACGATCAACCAACCACGGCTCGGGCACTTCGCCTTCGGGTATTTGTTGAAAAGCAATTTCCAATTCATAGAGTTTTTCATCCCGACCTTCATCAACGCGAGGGGCTTGACTGGTGGGGCCGATAAACATGCCTGAAAACAAATACGACAAGCCGGGATGGTGTTGCCAGTAAGTAATCAGACTGCGCAATAAGTCAGGGCGACGCAACAGCGGGCTGTCGGTCGGCATTTCCGCACCCATGGTAATATGATTGCCACCACCCGTTCCGGTATGACGACCATCCTGCATAAATTTTTCAGTGCCTAATCGGGTTAGGTGCGCCTGTTCATATATGATGTGGTTTTTTTCTACCAACTCCGCCCAGGTTTTGGACGGATGAATGTTTACCTCAATGACGCCGGGGTCCGGTGTAACCATTAAGCGTTCGATACGATAATCACGAGGCGGCTCATAACCTTCCATGACCACCGGCATTGCCAAACTTTCAGCGGTGGCTTCAATAGCGGCTACCAGTTCCAGATAGTGTTCCAGTGATGTCAGCGGCGGCATAAAGATATACAACCGGCCTTCGCGTGCCTCCACACACAACGCGGTATGCGGCACTTCAACTTCGACAGTTAAATCATCACCCACTGCCTGGTCAATAATTTCCGGATGTTCCCTTTGTTTTATTTCAAGGTGGCTATAGCGGCGCGTCACTTCACCATAATAATCACCCAATTCCGGCAAGTCTCCAAACAGACTTTGGGGTTCTTGCGAATCGCGTTTATCAGGCGCAACCCAAGGCAAGCTATCCAAAGGTAAACGCATACCCATCGGAGAGTTGCCTGGAATCAGAAACATAGCGCCGCGTCGAAAATCCCAAGGGCCGCTTTTCCAGCAGAGTTCAGACCAATTCCATTTAATAGGCAAAGTAAAACCGACCGGCTGATCCAAACCCACATCCAATAGCTTGGCTAAGGTTTTACGTTCGATAGAGTCTTTCAGGTTAATTTTTGAAGGGTCAAGGTTTTCAGGCAACGTGCCTTCTTGCCAAAGATAATAAAAACTATCTTCAAAAGCAGTCTTAATATAGCGAGACTGAACCCCCAAACGCTGACTGATCTGGTGAATAAATTTTTGCGCCTGTTTGACCGTATGACCGTAATCTTTGTTAATGTCAGCAAGCAAATCCGGATTGCGCCAAATCGAAGTGCCATCTTTGCGCCAAAAAATACCATATTGCCAACGCGGCAATGGCTCACCTGGATACCATTTGCCTTGCCCATAATGCAACATGGCGCCTTTTGCAAAGACATCCCGCAACCGAATGGTCAATTGTTGTGCGCGTTCACGTTTGTTTGCACCATCAGCGTGCGTGTTCCATTCGTCGCCTTCCATATCATCGACCGAAACAAAGGTAGGTTCACCGCCCATGGTCAAGCGAACATCGTCCTCTATTAACTGTTGATCAACATACTGCCCCAGCGCATCAATGTGATACCACTGCTCATCGGTATAAGGTTTGGTCACCCGGGGATCTTCGTGCATACGATCCACAGTATTGCTAAATTCAAATTCCACTTTACACTTGTCAGTGCCACCGGTTACCGGTGCTGCACTGGCAGGGTCGGGCGTACAAGCCAAGGGAATATGGCCTTCGCCGGTTAATAAACCTGAAGTCGGGTCGAGTCCCACCCAACCGGCACCGGGGATATAAACTTCTGTCCAGGCATGTAAGTCAGTAAAATCCTGCTCCGGACCGGAAGGGCCGTCCAGCGATTTTATATCAGACGTTAATTGCACCAGATAACCGGATACAAAGCGGGCTGCCAGTCCAAGATGGCGCAGTACCTGCACCAATAACCAAGCCGAATCCCGACACGAACCACTGAGTATTGTCAGCGTATCTTCGCAGCTTTGAATGCCCACTTCCATGCGGATGTTATAGCTGATGGCTTCAAAAACAGCGCGATTAATATCCACTAAAAAATCATTGATAGAGCGCTTTTTGATATCAAATGCGTTGACCCATTGTACCAATAACGGGCCGTTTTCAGTGGTTTCCAGATACGGCTGAAGCTCTTTGAGAGTCAGTGCATCGTAGGTAAAAGGATAATTCTCGGCATATTCTTCAACAAAAAAGTCGAAGGGGTTAATCACTGTCATATCAGCAATGACTTCAACTTCAACACTGAGTTTTTGGCATTTATCAGGAAATACCACGCGCGCAACAAGATTACCAAAAGGATCTTGTTGCCAATTAATAAAATGATTTTTTGGCTCAATGCGCAGGGCGTAAGCCTTGATAGGTGTGCGGCTATGGACGGCCGGACGTAATCGAAACACGTGAGGCGACAAGGATACTGGTCTATCGAATTTGTATATCGTTTTGTGACGAATGGCGACGCGAATGGTCATATCTTTTTTCCTATTGCCCGAGGGTTGGTTTGGCTTTTACAACATTAGCCTTGTTTTAGTAAGCTGTATGCAATAGTGTTAGCATGAATTGTTCCATATTTAGATTACTTTGAAAAAAAACCATAAAGGTTACTTTTTGATAGTCTGATTGCAAAACTACCCCCTTGTTTTTAAGGCTTATACGTTGGTGCAGCAGATTAGATATCACGATGCAAGATTAAACAATTTGGGCCACTTCAGGTTATTAAAAGGGACGGTAAGAGTCGAGAAATCGTATTGATGTAGATGTGAATGATATATTTTGCAAAATTGATGTTGTTTTACCCGTAATCAAATTTTCGCACATAATTCCCAAACTGAAAATTTTCTTTTACTCGATGTTCCAGTTTTTTAAGCTTGACTGAGGCAATCCCGAATAAATCAAGATGTTTTCGTTAGTCG
>CAIMDR010000218.1 GCA_903839795.1 uncultured Methylococcaceae bacterium
ACCCAAGCCTGTCCTGAGCGTATCGAAGGGCGTAGCGCGTGGTGGCGTTTCCGGCATATCGTAAAGAGTGCCGGAAACGCTTATTCTCGCTTACGCTCGAAAAGTCTTATTCCGGCCTACGCTGTTTCTGGTGCTTAATCTTTATATTGAGTACTGAAAGTCAGCCATAACAAGCATTAATTGCCTTTCGGCAGGACAGCATTGGCTATTCATTATTTTACGTTCTTGGTGAGCCCTTCGTCTGTGCTCAGGAGAGCCTTGTCGAACCATTCGCCCGGATATTTTTGCTGCTGGGTATCATTCACGAGGTCTTGAGTTTGCCAGCCACCGCCCAAAGCTTTGTAGAGAGCAACCAGATCGGGTGACAGTTGAGCTTCACTAACGACCAGATTGCGTTGTGTTTGGAAAAGTGCCTGCTGGGTTTGGAGTACATCCAGAAACATCGTTAAACCGTTACTGTAGCGTTCATCAGCCATTTCAACCGCCAACTGGCTGGCGGCCACCGCTTGTGCAAGCGATTGGTGTCGGTGTTGTTCATTGCTATAGGCAACCAGGGCATCTTCGACTTCTTTAAAGGCATTTAAAACAGTAGACTGGTAGGTTAGGAAAGCCAAGTCAAACTGGGCGTTTTTGCTTTTGATATTGGCGTTAATGCGTCCCCAATTTAAAATGGGTAACGTTAAGGAGGAAGCGGTAGACCATGATTTACCTAGGGGGGTAAAGTCGGTAATGCGCGTATTTTGCAAACCTAAAAATGCTGACAGGTTGATCCTGGGATAGAGTTCCGCAGTCGCAACGCCCACATTGGCGTTTGCCTCGGCAATTTTTCGTTCGGCATAACGAATGTCGGGTCTGCGTAATAATAGTTCAGACGGAAGCACCGCTATGGCTATCTCAGGCATTGCCGGAATTGAACCTGGATTATCAAGCCGAGTGGCAAGAGCACTGGGTTCTCGACCCAGTAATACGCTGAGCGAATGAATGGATTGATTAACAATAGTTTGATACACGGGCATAAATGCCTCGGTAGTCGCAACCTGGGATTGAGCTTGCGCGACTTCCAACATGCTTGCAAAACCGGCTTTTTGGCGTATTTGAGTTAGCTCGGCGGTTTCCTGTTGAGAGTATAAATTTTCACGCGTGATGGTGATCAGTTGTTGATGGGTGCGTAACTGGATGTAGTTACTGGCAACTTCACCCAGCAGGGTAATCAGGACATTTCGGCTGTTTTCAATTTCGCTGTCAACGTGGGCATCAGCGGCTTCTATGGCACGTCTTACGCCACCAAAGAAATCCAGTTCCCATTGTGCATCAAAGCCGGATTGAAAAATATTGATAAGCTGATTACCGATACCAGAGCCGCCACTGGTAGCGGGTGCGCCGCCTGTTTGAGAGGTTGCGGTTGAGTTGTTGAAGCGTCGACTGACATTACTTTTTCCGGTTATAGCGGGCAGGCCGGCAGTAATAGTGACCCAGCGTTGGGCGCGAGCCTCTTTAACCCTTACTAAAGCCTGCTTTAAATCCAGATTGGCGGCAATGGCATCGGAGATAAGCCGGTTGAGAATGGGATCATTGAAACTTTTCCACCATTGTTCAGGTGGGAGTAATTCTTTGGGGTTACCCTTTGCTTCAGGCTGCTGGGTTTTGGTTGCCTCAGTCCATTGTTTGGGAGTGGCTACCTCAGGGCGTTTGTAGTCAGGCCCTACCGTACACGCCGATGCCAAGAGGGTTAAAGAGAAAGCGAGGGTGCTACGTTTCATAAGGCCGGCTCTTTAGCATTCGGTGGTTGTTCTGAATTCTGGTTGGGCGAGTAGTCCTGCGCTTCAATAAATACGTCCATCTGCTGACCCACATAAATGGGAAGTTGTTTGCGGTCAAAGCGGTAGAGCGCTTGTAATACACGGGTATCAACCCGTTCGTTACTGTCGCCGGTCAAGGATTTTTTAGGGACAACATACGGTTCTACATAAGCCAGGATTAGGTCAACTTTAAAGTTTCGATTGCCGCGCAGAAAAGCAACGGCCTTACTGTTTTTGTCGAACCGCCAGGCATCATTTTCATCTATGTCAACCCGAACATGCAGCTTATCCAAATTGCCCAGCACCAGTAACGGGATACTTAAAAATCCGGCTTGGGCAAATTCACCAGGTCGAATATTGACTTGTAATACTTCACCGTCTACCGGAGCGCGAACGATGAGCCGGCTTAAAGTGGTTTCAGTATCGGCCAGGCTGGCTTGGGCTTGCTGGACTAAAGCCAAGGCGCTTTCCAGTCTGGCTTTGGTGATTAGCATGGCGTTGCGTCGTCTAAGCAGCTCTTCGGCGCTAATGGC